>JAYTKL010000048.1:0-11888 GCA_043730305.1 Deinococcales bacterium
TTGCAGTCTGACGTGAACAAAGGGCGCACACTGTAACCTGACCTCAAGTTTCGTTTGTTTTCGCTGGCATGGCATAATCAAGCACAATGACGTACCGACTTGACCTGACCGCTTTGAATGCTCGAGAATTAAAACGAATGCTTCCTGGTGACATCACCACCGCACCGATTTTGGCTGGCGCAAGGTTACTGAAAAAACCGATTTTCGCCCCAGATGAATTCCCAAGCACGCTCGAATTGCGGATAGCCAAGGAGGAAGATTGGGACAACCTTGGCGCGAGCATTCAAGCGGCACAGCGTGTCAAATCGATGCGCGATGCCTTGGTTGAGCTTGGTTGCGTTCAAGTCGGCGCGTTTCGCCTTGCCAACATGCCGTATCAACGAAATTTTTTTGGCTACACCAAAGAAGCCGACACTTTCGCCGCGTTGTACCTGTCAGATGCCGCCGGTCCCGCACCGTTCTTGGAGCTTTTTACGCTGTTCAGAACCGAAAAAAACAATAAAATTGGCGTTGTCACCTCGAGCGCAATTCTGACCGAACTCGACCCAAGCGAAAATTTGGTTTGGTTGCCCGACCCTGGACAGGACGTGGATCATGTCTTTCAACTGCACCGCTCTAAAATCCTCGAGACGGGCAAAGCCAACAAATCGGCACGCACCGTCGAAGATTTCACAGGCGCGTACCTCGCTGTGCAAAACGCCAATTACAGCAGTTGGTTGGCTCGAGGGGTGCTGAAATGAGTGTGCTGAAATGAGTGTGCTGAAATGACGCGTGAAAACCATCCTGGTGGCAGCATCGCCATGAAACTCCTGCAGGGTTACGTCTGGCAACCGCGTGAAAAACCTGATTTGCAACTGCCAGAAACCCTCGTCATGGGTGCGAGCATCGTGATGGACCGCATTCCAGCACCGATGGCATTCTTTGACAACGGCACGCCCACCGAAACCCAAAACTTTTACCAATTGACGGTACTCGAGATTTTTCCTGAATGGGTCGAAAACCAAATCATGGCATCTCGAGCTTTGCTTGCGGCAGACGAGTTAAATTTGATTTTGAACGCCACCGATTCCGACGTGGGCTGGAGTTTGTCCGAAGACTTAAGACCAGTTTGACCCTTACAAATTCATGCCTCGCTTCTTGACCCTAAAAACGCACCTTACGGGCAGGGGTCGCTTCGCTCGAGCAGGGCATGTAAGCAAAGTATCACCACAGCGTCAAAAAAAGGATACAATGACGGGCGTGATCGATTATCGCCTTGCAAGCAGTTCAGACGAAACCTACCTCAAGTCAGCCATCGAAGCTGCGTACCACGAGTACCCGCGTTTGATCGCCCTGGGCGACGCAACGCTAGACCTCGCGGTTGAAAATGTGCTCGAGCGCATCGCCGAAGAAGGTTTTGCACATGTGGCAACCCAAGACGGAAAGATTGTTGGGGCTGCCTGGTGGACTCCTGACGACAACGGTTCCGAGTTGGGTGTCGCTTATTACGTCGAACAAGATGCTCGCAAACAAGGCGTTGCCACGGGTTTACTCGAGGTTGGTCTGACCGAAGCCCGCAAACGCGGCGTGGTTGCCACGACCGTCAAAACCCATCCCGATAACCTGGCGAGCATTGCCCTGGCTCGCAAGCTTGGTTTTGAGCCTGTGGTGTCGTTGTTGCGCCAAGATTTGCGTTAATTTAAATCTGAAGTCAAAGCTCGAGGTCGCAGTGATCTCGAGCTTTTTATGTTTTGAGGTTCTGGTGAAGTTACAAAAACTTGGCGTTTGGATCATGATTTACGGTGTCGGCGCTATTTTGTTGCCGCTCGTTGGCTTAAGCATGGACGTATTTTTTTGGATGGATCGCTTCCCGTTTCCAATCAATTTGGCGCTCAAACTTGCCGCCATTTATTGGGGTTACAAACTCTGGCGCAATCAAGATTTTTAAGCTGGGGTCAATAATTTGGGGGTGATTCCAGTGCGTTCTTGATACTTAAGCGCGATTTTTTCGCCCGCCGCTCTCCCTTCTCCAATTTTTGCCAGCGCCACAATGCTACCGCCAAAACCCCCGCCAGTCAGTCGCGCCCCGTATATGCTCGAGTTCGATTTGGCAATCTCGACCAACAAGTCTATCTCAGTTTCGCTCATGTCGTAATCGTCACGCATTGATGCGTGTGATTCACCAAAAAGCTGTCCAGCCCTGGTCAAATCACCCGCTTTGAATGCCTTGACCGTTTCAACAACTCGAGCATTTTCGGTCACGACGTGTCTCGCCCGATTTGAATACGGACTCGGAAGCGCGTTGATGCGCTCCAAATCACCCATCTCGAGGTCGCGCAAGGTTGCAATGCCCAGCAGTTCGCAAGCTTTTTCACACTCGGCGCGTCGGGTTTTGTAATTTCTGTTGCCGTCATCGTGCGCGTTGCTGTGCGTGATACCCGAGTGAATGATGACCAGTTCGGCAGTTTCTGGCAGTGGTACACGTTCAAATTCTGCTGTTTTAAAATCAATAAACAGCGCCTCGCCCAGATTCGCCAAGCTGCACGCCATCTGATCCATCAAACCAACTCGAGCGCCCACAATAGCACCGTTTTCGGCGCGTTGAGCGAGTTTGGCAATCTCGAGATCGGTGATTTCAAGCTCAAACAACGCTCGGATGCCTCGCAGCAAAACCACCAAAAACGCCGCGCTCGAGCTTAAACCACTGCCAAGGGGTACATCGCTCGAGATCAATGCGTCAAAACCTGCAATGGCATAGCCTTCCAGCCTAAGCAGTTGCGTGACCGCTTGCGGATAATCGAGCCAGCCGTGAGTCGAGGTTTCCGTACCCAAATCGTACTCGAGTTTTTGATTCATTTGCATTGAAAACACTCGGATGGTTTGATCTGAATTGATGCGTTTGGAAATTTGGAGCGTTGCCTTTTGCGAAATCGCAGTTGGCAGCACCAAACCATCGTTGTAATCGGTGTGTTCACCAATCAAATTCACCCGCCCAGCCGCAAAAACCTCGAGTTGGGCGGGTTGCTGAAATTGAGTTTGAAAAACAGTTAACAATTCTTGATTCATGAATTTTTCCTCAGAAATTTTGAGCTTAAAACCCAAAGTGACTTCTAGTTTACCGTGATACACTTAATCGTGACGACCATCAAACCTTTTTCACTGCTGGCAAAAGTCTACGACACGATTTTTGCCGATGTCGAGTATGACGAATGGGCAGATTTTGTCTTGCAGTACCTGGGGAAAGCAGGCGTTGACCTGAGTCCAAGCAACGTCAGAATCCTAGATCTGGCTTGCGGCACAGCCGCCAGTTGTGCGCCGTACCTCGAGCGTGGTTTTAAAGTGGTGGGCGTGGACATGTCCAAAGAAATGCTTGAGCAGGCGCGAATTAAATTTCCGAAAGTTCAATTTGTCCAGCAAAACTTCATCGAACTCGAGTTGAATCAAACCTTTGAACTGGTGACTTGCGTTTTTGACAGCCTCAACAACCTGACCGAAGCACATGACCTCGAGAAAACTTTTTTCAACATTGCCCATCATCTTGTCCCTGGCGGTTGGTTGGCGTTTGACATCAACACCCGCCAAGGCGTGCGCGAACTTTGGGAAGATGACCGTTTTGAAGGCGAAATCATTACCGAAACCGAACATGTCCATTTTTCTTGGACGCACGATTACGACCAAGCTTTAGAGCTGGGCGTGGTCAACGCGCACTGCAAAACCGATAAACTCGAGTTTACCGAGACACACTTTGAACGCGGTTACGACCCGTTTGAACTCGAGCCAATGTTGTTAAGTGCTGGTTTTGGGTTTATTGAATTTCTCGAGTTCCCAGATTTTACCGAACCCGAAATTGATTCGCCACGCATTTGGTGCTTTGCCCGAAAGTGATTTAGGACCTTGGAAACCTGACGGTCATGTTGGGTGTAATAAACACCCTCGCACCGTTTGGCAGCTCGAATCGCGGTTCGGTTGGTCTATTGCCAACGCCAGCGGCACGAAGCACACCTTTGACCCAAGTTCCCTGGCGCATAAACTCGAGCGTTTCCCAGCCATTCAATCGCTTGCCCAGCAAGGTCATCACGGGGCGACCTTCCACCAGGAAAACTTTTAAACGCCCCTGATCTCGAGCGCGGGTCGGTTTTGAAGGTTGCTGGAAGCGCTCGAGAAGCTGCTGCCCAGTTGAAAGTTGGCGTTTACTTGCCAAAAATTGGGGTAAATCCGCCAAACGTTTTGGTCTTGCGCCAGCATTTGGATAAAACAAAAACCCATTTTTGAGAAGTTCCTCGACTTTTTTCCACTGTCCGAGATCGTCAATCTTCGGAGCGCGAAAGGCTGTGCCCATCATGGTCATTGGCTGCTGGCAATCGGGGCAAACATAAAACTCGAGGGTCATAAAATACGGTTTTTTGAACGATTTGCGACAATGAAAACACGCCCATTTTTGGGTGGCAGGACTCATGGCTCGAGTTTAGCGCAATTGGATTTTGTCTAGCGAAAGCATCTTTTGATTCCTCGAGAATTCACAAGGTAAACTGCGTCATGCCGATTCATTTGCGAGGTCAAGTTGGAGATGTTGCCCCTTACGTGCTGTTACCTGGCGACCCAAATCGCGCCAAGTACATTGCCAGCACGTTCCTCGAGAATGCCAAACTGTACACGGAACACCGTGGAATGTTGGGATTCACAGGCACGTACAAGGGCATTCGGGTCAGCGTGCAAACCAGCATGATGGGCTGCCCCAGCGCCGCAATCACCTGCGAGGAACTGGCAATGCTCGGCGCAAGAGTCATCATTCGGGTTGGAACGTGCGGCGGCGTCAGTCCCAACCTCAAACCCGCCGATCTGGTGATTGCACAAGCCAGTCTGGCTCGAGATGGCACAACGCGGCAATACATGGGTGAGGGCAACCACACGCCAATTGCCACGTTCCGTATCGTTCGCGCCGCCGAAGATGCCGCTCAAGAAGCAAATCTAGCCCACGCGGTTGGACTGATCGCCTCCGACGATTCGTTTTATTCCGTGACCGCCGAGGAGGCTCGAGGTTTGTTCACTTCACGCGGGGTTCTGGGACTCGAGATGGAAGCCAGCGCGGTGTTTACCGTGGCGCACTTGCGCGGCATGGAAGCGGCTTGCCTTGCCACGGTCAGCAATTACATTGGCGACGAAGCATTAGTTCCTGATGAAGTTTTAAAACGCGGTGTGGACAACATGGTGTTGGTGGCGCTCGAGACGATTGTCAGGCTCGAGGCTGAAAAACCGCTTTCGGCGTAAACTTGAACATGCCGATTCATGTCAAAGGTCAAGTCAGCGATGTCGCCCCTTATGTTTTGCTGCCCGGTGATCCAGGACGCGCCACATACATTGCCAAGACGTTCCTCGAGAATATTGCCTTGTACACCGAATACCGAGGCTTGCTGGGGTATACTGGCACGTACAAGGGCTTGCGCGTCAGCGTGCAAACCACTGGCATGGGTTGCCCGACCACCGCCATTGTGCTCGAGGAAATGATTCAGTTGGGGTCAAAAGTGTTTATTCGGGTTGGCACGTGCGGGTCGTTAAAACCCGAACTCGAGCCGACCGATTTGGTGATCGCGCAGGGCAGTTTGCCGTTTGACGGCACGACCAAATTGTACCCGGGCGAAGGTCCTGCCGTGCCACTGCCGACTTGGCGCGTTTTAAAAGCCAGTGCCGATATTGCCGAACTCGAGAAGATCAAGCATCACGTCTGCATGATCTCGAGCGGCGATGCGTATTACGGACCACCCTGGGTCAAAGAGGAACGCCTGAAACGCGGTGCGAAAGCCGTGGAGATGGAAGCCAGCGCGATTTTTACGATCGCCATGTTGCGCGGTGTCGAGGCAGGATGTGTTTGTACTGTCTCGAATTAGGTGGGCGACAAAGCCCATCAACCCGAAGAGGTTTTGCAACGCGGCGTGGATGTCATGACGCATGTGGCGCTCGAGTCTTTTTTGAGGCTCGAGCTGGAACAGCCTTTGGGGTAAGAAGACAAAATCGTTCAAACACACTTTCAAGAATCACAAATATACCTTCACAGACTGCATGATTACAGGGTGCTCGAGAGTGAATTTCCTCTTGGTTTCCATAAAAGAGAGATTATCAAGATTCCAATTATTGGAATCGCGCAAAAGCTACTGACGCGACCGAAATTTGAAGTATGCCATTCACCTACAGTAACAAGATGCCCAACGTTAAGAACGTTGTTGGCAATTGAAAGAAACGCCATTGATCCAAGACTGAATTTGAGAAGCCGAATGAGCAATGACAAACTTCGAGTCCACTGATTTGAAAACGCAAAAAGTAGCATTCCTATTGGGGACAGGAAATTTAACGCGAAAATAAATTTTTCCGATTCGGTTTTAGCAACAATAAACACCAACGGAGAAAGCAAAACCATTCCAACGCCAAGCAACTCGAGACGTGTTGGCACATGCTCAAGGCGCATCAAAAAGACGAGTGGACTAAACATTATAAAGAGAAAAATAAAGTCTCGACTGACATTATTTATTGGAATAATAAATTCATTGAAAAACAGTGCCAGCAGCGAAATTAAATAAAAAGCACTTACGCTTACAGCAAGCAGCCAATACAACCACTTGGTTGCTTGAAGTCTTTCCCATGTAGCAGAAGTCAACGCATCAATGACCAATTTCGCAGTCTCGAGTTTTGAAGGATTGGTATCAAGCTCATCCTGAAACCCAAGCTTTAATTCTTCACCAAATCGGTTTCGAAAAGGTTTGGGATAAATTCGTAAAATACTGTCAAACACACGCTCGAGGTTCATGCTGTTCCTTTTAACAATTTGACACTTCTGGCTTGTTTGACCAGTCGCTCGAGGTGTTGGGCTTCGGCTTGCACGACTTTGCGACCAATTGATGTCAGCGCGTAATATCGGCGGCGTTCGTCGTCATCTTCAGGGCGGATTTCGGATTCTGCAATCAAGCCTGTCTCGAGCAGTTTTTTGATGGTGGAGTAGAGCGTGCCTGGATTGAGCTTGACCCGACCTTCGGTACTGTTCTTGACGTTTTGAATAATGGCATAGCCGTGCATTGAACCACTGGCAAGGCACAACAGAATATTGAATGCAGCGGGTGTTAAATCTTTTGGCATGGTTGCTCCTTTAAAATACTATACCATAATTAGATATAGTTAGTCCAGATACATCAAAAATTAATCCAAAAAACTCGAGCAAACAAACCTCGAACAAAGCACCAATCTTGGTTCATCCAATGGTTTTTTTGGCATACTCTGGTAATCTCGTGATGTGAGCGTGAAATCTTGACCGTCGTTGGCATTGACCCTGGTTTGGCAAACCTGGGTATTGGCGTGGTACGCGAGCAAGGTGTCACCCCAACATACCTTCATGCGGAAGTGGTGCGCACCTCGAGCGAAAGTTCCAGCCCCGCACGGCTGGCATTCATTTACAAAGCCGTCAAAAATGTTCTGGAGATTCATAAACCAGATGCACTGGCAATCGAGGCACAATTTTTTCAACTTCAACCAGGCACGGCTTTCAAAGTTGGTGAGGCGGTGGGCGTGGTGCTTCTGGCTTGTGCTCAACTCGAGATTCCGGTGTTTGAATACAGCCCCAAAGAGGTCAAAGCCGCCGTGGTTGGTACGGGCAGCGCCAGCAAAGAACAGATCATGTTTATGGTCAGGGCAGTGCTTCAACTGCCCAAAACGCCAACGTCCAACCATGCCGCCGACGCACTGGCACTGGCACTGACCCACCTGGCAAATCGGCGCATTCGCACCCACATGGGATTCTCGAGGAAAGTCTGATGCAAGGGGCTGGTACGGCGATATGAGTATTCCTGTCGTGGTGGTTTTGGCACTTGCCCCATCACTGTTTTGGTTCTGGTTTTTCGCGCGTCAAGACAAACGCCCAGAACCGGCGAAGGTTTTACTGCGCGTGTTTTTCTGGGGTGTCATGATGGTGATACCGGCAACGGTTTTAGAGAACAGCATCGAAACATTCTTTGGCAGCACGGTCTTGGTGGCTCTGACTGGTTTGATCGAAGAGGGATTAAAGTTTTTAGCCGCCAGCAGCATTGCCAAACACAAAAATTTTGATGAACCAGTAGACGGCTTGATTTATTCGACAGCCGCCGCGCTCGGTTTTGCCACGCTCGAGAATCTGGCATACATGCTGCGATCAGACCCAAGTTTGATTCTGGTCCGAGGTCCAATCACCACGCTGGGTCATATTCTGTTTAGCCTGACCTGGGGTTATGCCATGAGTTTGCGTCGATTTCGCAACGCACACAACGTCTTGCGTCGCGGTTGGTTGTTGGGAGCTTTTTTGCACACCATCTTTAATGCCATCGTGTTGTCGTACGGCATCGTTGGTGTTGAATGGCTGTTGCTGCCTTTTGCTGGCATCATGGTCGTGATGTGGCAACTGGCACGAAGATACTATGCCAGCGCCGCCCAAAACCTGGACGACACAGTACCGCAAGCCAAAGTGCTCGAGAAAGCCTAATCAAAATGAACCACAGACAAGTTGAACTAATGCTTTCAAACGCCCATAATGAAAGGGTACAGCGCAACCCAGAGAGGGATTCATGACCAAAACCGAAATTTACAGCGATTTTTTAACCACCGAAGGTTACCGCCCAAGTCTGGACAAAGACGGCGATCTGACGTTTAAGCACGAGCGCATCAACTTTATTTTGTTTGCCAACGAAAAAGACGAAGAATTTTTTAAACTCATGATCCCATTTTTCTGGCCCATCGAATCCGAAGATGAACGAGAACGTGCCGCCAGGGTCATGCACCGTTTAAATGCCGAGTACAAAGCCGCCAAGTTTTACCCGATAGACGACGATGTCTGCGTTTGTGTCGAATGCTTTTTTGAAACGCCAGAGCATTTCAAAAAAATCTTTGGGCGCTGCGTTGACCTTCTGGCGGCTGCCATGCGCGAGTTTAGGCAGCACATGCGCGAAGAAACCCCGTCCAAACCACCGCTTGCCGAAGCTTAAACTCGAGTCTGAAAGGGAGCAACTGTGAAACAATTTTTGGTCATCTTGGTATTTTTACTTGGGTTTCAAGCTCGAGCTGAAATTTTGCGCGGTGGGGACAGGATTCCTAATTTTTATGCCACCTCTTTGGATGGTAAAGCGGTTGAATACAACAGTGTGGTCGGCAAAAATGTCTTCTTGTTTTTTTGGGCGAGCGAATGTACAGATTGTCTTGACGAAATGGCAGCATTAAACCTGCTCAACACGAAATTCAAAGACCAAGGTTTGCGGGTCATTGGTGTTAATGTTACTGATCCGCCCAATGTTATTCAGGCTGTCGTGCAACAAAAGAGCATCAACTTTGAAATCTGGTACTCCAACCCGATTCGAGGTGACACCGACCTGACCAAAAAACTCGAGGAATGGCAGGGATTTGGTGAAGGTTTTGAATTGCCGTGGGCATTTATCACCACATCCGATGGCGTGATTCGACGTTACGTTCAGTATTTTGATGAAACCTCAATTGATCGTCTTGGGAAAATCATTTTCTCTTCCGAAGCTGTGACCCCAGGCATCAAACCTGGTGCGGACATGCAAAATTTTAATTTAAGAACCACCGAAGGCAAGGTTGTCACCTGGAACGATTACAAGGGAAAACCGGTCATCATTAATTTTTGGGGTTCGTGGTGTCCGCCATGTCGCGCAGAAATGCCCCAATTAAATGCCTTGTATGTCAAGTACAAAGCGCAAGGCTTGGTCGTTCTGGGCATCAACTACGGCGAAACACCAGATGTCGCTGCGAAATACTTGAGCGTCAACCCGATTGATTACATCGTATTGTACGGCTTAAACGACCCCATGCTCGAGACTCGAAATCTGTTCAGCGCCTGGGGCGGCAGTGGCGTGCCTTGGAATTTGTTTATTGGCAAAGATGGCAAAATCTCGAGTTGGATTTTTGGTTATGGACTTGGTTTGGAAGTGCAAATCGAACAAAACATCAAAGACATTATTTAAATCCAGTCCGTAAAAAAGAGGCTCGAGTTTAAACTCGAGCCTCTTTTTTTGTCAGTTGCGATTCGTTAATGTCCCAAAATTTGACTCAAGAATAACTTCGCGCGTTCTGATTTTGGATTGTTGTAAAAATCTTCGGGTGTGGCTTGTTCAATAATCTGCCCGTGATCAAAAAACATGATTCGGTCAGCCACCTCACGGGCAAAACCCATTTCATGGGTCACACAGACCATCGTCATGCCGCTTTTTGCCAGTTCTTTCATGACCTCGAGCACTTCGGCAATCATTTCGGGGTCTAAGGCGCTGGTGGGTTCGTCGAACAGCATGATCTTGGGTTTCATGGCAAGCGCCCGCGCGATGGCAACGCGTTGCTGCTGCCCGCCCGAAAGTTGCCCTGGAAATTTCTTGGCTTGTTCGGGAATGCCTACCCTTTCGAGCAATTCTGTTGCGATTTTTTCGGCTTCGGATTTCATAATTTTCTTGACCCGAATCTGCCCAATCGTAATATTTTCGAGCACCGACAAGTGTGGGAACAGGTTAAAACTTTGAAAGACCATGCCAACATCGCGGCGTATCGAGTCAATGTTGCGCACGTCGTTGGTCAACTCGGTGTTGTCAATCATGATGCGTCCAGATTGATGTTCCTCGAGCCGATTCAGGCAGCGAATAAAGGTGCTTTTGCCCGAACCGCTCGGTCCGATCACCACCACAACCTCGCCTTGTTGAACGCTTAAACTGACGTCTTTCAGGGCTTGAAAAGTGCCGTAAAACTTATTCAGGTGCTCGACCACAATAATCTTGGGCGCGTTCAAGAGGTCTTTCCTGGGTTGGGTCATAATGTCTCCTCTCGAGGTTTCAATTCGAGGTTTTCAGGCGTTGCTCGAGGTTTTTGGCGGCGAGGCTCATGGAATAGGTAAAAATAAAATAGATCACGCCCAAGGTAATTGGAATTTCTCGAGTCACCCCGAGCCAGTCGGGGTTGTTGCGAACGGCTTCGCCAATGCCAACCAGGTCAGTTAAACCAATGATTTCGACCAGACTGGTGTCTTTAAACAGCGCAATAAACTGTCCGACAATGGTCGGAATGACAGCACGTAAACCTTGGGGCAGGACAATCAAAAACAATGTCTGGGTGGCAGTCAAACCAATGGCTCGAGCCGCCTCGTCTTGACCGCTTGGCACATTCTGCAAACCGCCGCGCACGTTTTCAGCCATATACGCCGCACTAAACAGCGTCATGCCAATCATGGCTCGAGCGACCTTGTCGAGTTGTGGAAAATCGGCTGGGAAGAAAAATGGGACGAACAACTGCGCCATGAACAGCACCGCGATCAGCGGAACGCCACGCACCACTTCAATGAAGAAAATGCAAAAACCGCTGACCACAGGCAGTTTTGAACGCCTTCCGATTGCCAGCAGCACCCCGAGCGGGAAACTTGCCACGATGCTGACCACACTCAGCAAGACCGTTAACAACAAGCCGCCCCAGAGGCTCGAGGGAACTTCACCGCTTCCAAAATTAAAGCCGATCAGGGTGACGCAAACAAAAAACAGGGCGCTCCACAAAAAGTAATGAACCTTATTTTGGGTCTTGATGGCACGACCCAGAAAAACCCCAGCCACCAGTCCGACACAGGCGACAGGCACAAGCGTTCCGCTTGGGTTGCCAAACTGCCAGACCAAAGCCAGCAGCGCTATTGCAGCCAGTAAAACAAACGGCGCTCGAGGCAAGGGTTGTTCACGGGTGCTTGTGCCCCAGGAAAAACCAGCCGCGAGGCTAATGGCGATCAGTGAAGTCCAGACCCGCCAGAGTTGCTCGAGCGGGTACGGTCCGACCATCAAAAGACGAAAATTGGCTGGGATCACCGCCCAGCGTGCCTTGGTCAAACTCCACTCGAGCAGGCTTTTGAAAAACAGTCCAAC
>JAYTKL010000049.1:0-2465 GCA_043730305.1 Deinococcales bacterium
CTGCTTGCTGGTGTTGTTCAATGTTGGGTTGGGTCGGTCTGCTCGAGCGATTAAAGAGACGATGTATTTGCTTGCGTGACCATGCACACCCCTCAATTAGTTTACGCTAATTACCGATAACGTCTAATTCTCGAGCCAATTTCTGACGGGCAAGGCGCTGCTTGGCATAGGCACTCAAGGTTAAGAATCGTTTGGGGGTTAACTTTCCGCCCATTAAGCGCCGCACCCGAAAAGCGATCACGTAATCTTTGTACTCTTTTCGGTGCTCTAAAATGCCATCCGTTTGAACGCTCACGCCCAGAGTTTAAGGCTTTGAACGCATAAGGTTTGTGGCTCGAGTTCAAAACCGTAAGATAACCTCATGGCGTTTCCGACTTTTACCCTCAACCCAAAGCTTGAGTCCGCGATTTTCAGTGGTCATCCCTGGATTTACCGCGATCACCTGCCGTTCGAGCATGACCTCGAGACAGGCGAATGGGTACAAGTCATTGCCGGTAAAGCTCGGGCTTACGGTTTGTACGATGATTCTAGTCCAATCGCCATTCGGCTTTTTGGGCGCGAAGAACCGAGCGCCGGTTTTATCACCGAGCGCGTTCATGCCGCGCTCGAGCTTCGGCAAATGCTATTCGACAAAAACACCAACGCGCACCGTCTAATTTCTGGCGAGGGTGATTTTCTGCCTGGAATCACGGTTGACCGTTACGAGCGTTTTGCCGTGGTGCAAACCTATGCCGATTGCCTCGAGGTCATTCTGCCTGAAGTGGTTCGCGCCCTGTCCAAAGGCAGCTTTGCCTTAAAAGGTATCGTGCGCCGTCTTGACGGCGTCATGCAGTGCTTGTGGGGCGAACTGCCGCCGCCCGAACTGACGATTCTCGAGAATGGGTTGAAGATCATTGCGAATTTGTACGACGGACAGAAAACGGGTTTGTTTCTCGATCACCGCGACAACCGCGCATTGCTCGGACGGCTGGCAACAGGTAAAACGGTTTTAAACCTCTTCGCCTACACTGGCGCATTCTCGTTGTATGCCGCTCGAGGTGGCGCAACAAAAATCTCGAGTGTGGACATTGCGCCCGCCGCGATGGAAGACGCAAAACGCAATTTTGCCTTGAACGGTTTTGACCCAGAGCTTCACGATTTTTTGGCAGCCGATTGTTTTAATTTGCTCGAGACTTACGTCAAAGAAGGAAAAAAGTTTGATCTCGTGATTCTTGACCCACCCAGTTTGGCACGGTCCAAAGACAACCGTTACGCCGCCGCTCGAGCCTACAAAAAATTGAACTTGCTGGCATTACGCTGCGTGAATGACGGCGGAATGCTCGCCAGTGCCAGTTGCACCTCTCAAATTTCGCCAGATCATTTTAAAGAAATCCTGCTCGAGGCTGCGCTGGATGCCAGAAAACGCCTTCAGATTTTGCAAGAGAATGGTCACGCGCCAGACCATCCTGTACCAATGAGTTTTCCTGAAGGTCGGTACTTAAAATTCGTGCTGACTCGAGTTTTGTAAATTTAAGAATCTCGAATTTTCACGTTGCAACGCGCTCGACCAAACCGCGTTCTCGAGCCGCCGCGAACTCGAGGCACGCCCGAATGTCTTCTCGGGTCAGTTCTGGAATTTGGCAATGATTTCATCCATGCTCCCGTAAGTGGCAAGATAACCCAGCACATCTCCAACAGTGATTCTCATGCCACGCACGCAAGGTTTACCGCCGCGCTTGCCAGGTTCTACAGTAATAATTTCATGCCAGGTCATCTTGCAAAAGCGTAGCGCAAAAATTGAAGTACAGCAAGGGGATTTGAAGCTATTTTGGAGGATTCTCTAAATCTTAGCTTGAGTTGCAATTAAACTGGCTTGCTGCCCTACAACCTTGAACGCATCCAGCAATGCGGCTGGTTGCCGAACAGTCATTGCGCATTTCAAACTGAGTAACACCGCCGCCATCCACGTTAGATCACCAGTGCCACAACGCAACACCGTGCCTTCACCTTCAACCTCGAGTGCCATTTTGTGCGGTATCACACGCCAACGGGCTTCCTCGAGTGGCAGGTCAAGCCAGACTTCGACTATAAATTTTGACGGAGCGAAAGGCAAGGATTCGCGCAAATAAGCTCGAGCATCAAAACCTGGCGGGCGTACAAAAATCCCGTCAATCACTTGTATCTCGAGCATTCGATCAAACCGAAATGACCGCACGGCGAGGCGCAAACGGCAGTAGCCGACCATGTACCAACGTCCGTCATGAAACAGAACGCTGTACGGTTCGATCTCGCGCTCGGTTTGCGTGCCGTCAAACGCACGGTATGCAAACGCAACGGGCGCTCGAGTTTGAACGGCACTCGCCACCCTCATCAGCAATTTTGGGTCAATGCTGACCGACCACCATGAAGGCTCGAGTTCGACGGCTTCTTGCATGATACTGACATGCTCGGCAAGGTTTTTGGGCAGCACGCGTTTGAGTTTGGAC
>JAYTKL010000050.1:0-8768 GCA_043730305.1 Deinococcales bacterium
CTGCTTGCTGGTGTTGTTCAATGTTGGGTTGGGTCGGTCTGCTCGAGCGATTAAAGAGACGATGTATTTGCTTGCGTGACCATGCACACCCCTCAATTACTTACTTTGCTCTTGCGATGAGTGGTTACGCCGCGTTTCAAAAAGCCAGCGTTGCCAGCAACGGAGACTCGAGAAGCCTGATTTTAAAACTCTTGCCGCAAGTTTTGGTGCTGCTGGTAATTGCCACGATCACGCTGCTGATTTTTTCGCAACCCATGCAAGCCAGGGGGAGTTTATTGACTTGAGACTCGAGGAATTGAGCCATTGTTTGAGGCTGAGACGATTCTCGAGCTTTTCAAGCAAAAGGGTTTGGTGAGAGGAAAGTAAAGAGCGGGTTAAATTACAAGTAATTTCGCATGAAGATCTTCATTTTTATAGGCATCAATCACCTTCAAGACTTTATCGAATGAATCGACAATAAAAAGCCTATATTCGCCAGGCTTTCCGATTGAACCTGACGCTTCATCACGACCTTGTACACCTACAGTCCCAGCTTTTCCATCTTTTTCATTTTCCTGCGAACCTCCAAGTCCAGTACAGCCACCCCCTCCAGATCCGCCACGCCCTCCCTTGCCAAATGCTCCTCCTTTGCCACCTTGCCCACCTTTACCCCCCAATATGTCGATTACAGAAGCAATGGGATTAACAATGGTCATGAGCACAATTTTACCGCCAGGACTTCCATCACTGCCATTTAGTCCATCACCACCATTTTCACCATTACCACCATCTCCACCAGGTCTAGCACTTTCATAACGACCAAAGCCTTCACAATTACCATTCCTTCCATTTGCGCCATCAATACCGTCTTTCCCAGAGTCACCGTTTTTACCATCGACACCGACTACTCCAATTGTCAATAACTTTGCGTTTTCTATAGTTTTGACGTATAGCCAAAGACTACCAGCGGTTTTACCTGTATCTTGTTGTCCGCTGACATCTATAATGAGGTTAGCTATGCGTCTAGCAACAACAGAAAATTGTGTACCTATCAATTTTGCATTGTTTATTCCTAAAAGTTCGTTTGTTACTAAGGTAACATCAGTAGGAACAGTAATTTGAGGTACTTGGATTGTTATCGAATTATATCGTTGCAAATAAAATTCAGGTTTTGACATTGTATCTGGATTGTCAACCACTACATCAATCAATGATTGACCATTTCCTGACCTTGAAGCAGTAACAATTGATTTTTCAATCTCAACCTGTTGCGCCGTCTTCACTTGAACACCTGTGAGCTGTGCCGGATTAAAAAAATAAACTACAACAAAAACAGCCAATGCCCCTCCTGCTCTTAGCCAATTAGAGATAGTCACCTCAAGAAAACCAGGAATCATGGAGGCAACACCGCCCGCAGCAAGTGCGAGAACAATGCGAAAAACCGTGTATTGAAATGGGGTTGGAGTCTGAATAACCACAGCAAGTACGAGTAGAGCAATAACAAATATCACTCCAAATAGAAATGCTAGAATTCTTTCAGTTGCTTTATTCATTTTAACTCCCAAATAACTTTCTTTGAGTGGATTTGTAAGCGCGAGATGCGAGGATTGAAAAGCTTAACCGACGCTGTATTAAGTACCTACTTGAGTTGCTTATGAGCAAATAATAGGGAAAATAAACACAATGCCTAGAATTAAGGTTATCGTATGTCTAGGCGTTGCTGCATTGCTAGATGAAAAGTAAGTTTCTGGTTTACCTGTTTGAGATAGTAGCAGAAGTTATCATTTTCTGCTCAATATTCCCATTTAAGCCTTCATGCAGGGTAAATTTCAGGAATCGAGTTAAACTGTTGTGAGGATTTGCGGGTGTTGCAAAGTTAACAGCATCACATGATGCTCGAGCACTTGGAGTGTAGGCAAGCGCTAGGGGTTGAGCCATTATTTGAAGCGTGAGACGATCCTCGAACTTATTAAG
This sequence comes from Deinococcales bacterium, assembly GCA_043730305.1. Classification (GTDB taxonomy): domain Bacteria; phylum Deinococcota; class Deinococci; order Deinococcales; family JAAFIG01; genus JANXTZ01. Next base: position 1,954 of record JAYTKL010000050.1, read on the forward strand.
TAAAACCCTTTTTGGAAGTACTGTTTTTTGATAGTAAAGCTAAACTGGAGTAAAAAAATCCTTGGAATATTCCAAGGATTTTTTTTGGTGGAGGTGATGGGACTCGAACCCACACATGGTGTTTTTGGTGCTAGGTCAGGGTTCTGCCCCCTGTCGCAAAAATTGCACCCCACTATTGGGATACCTAACGGAGACACCCGCTCTGCCGTTGAGCTACACCCCCAAGAAACACAGTATAGCACATTACCAATCTCACCTCGAGAGCGCCGCCATCACCAACGGCAACTTCGGATCATGTGGACGCAACACAATCTCCACCTCGCACCCCACCGCTTGGGCGTGCTCGAGCAAGGTACTCAAGGTCAAATTCGCCTCAAATGATTCTACCTGCGCCACCCTGGGCGCACTGACCTCGAGCGCTGCGGCAACATCCTTGGCTTTCAAACCCGCTTGCTTTCTGGCTTTTGCCAATGCTTCACCCACCGCTCGAGCCGCGATGACCTGGCGTACTTCACCCAGCATGGCTTGCGGGGTGCGGGTACGAATGGGTGTGTCTTTGGGAACGCGCACTTTCAGGGTTGCACCCTGGCGTTCTTCTGGACTGAGTTGATCGAGTAACGCTTGCAAATTCTGATTCATTCGCTCCTCCGAATCATGCCTGGTGCATCGCGTTTGAACGCCAAGTACACTTCAAGGGCTTCAGTTAATTTCAACGGGTTCGGGGTATTGCCCGCTTTGACTTCTGCATTGACGATCACCGCAAAGGTTTCACTACTTTCGTTGTGCTCCATGCTGACCTCGAGGGGAAACCAGTACACCCGCGACCCACCTTTCAGACCACCTCGAGAACGGGTTTTTAACTCCCAGATTGGTGTGCGTTTCAAAGTTTTGGCAAAACGGCTGTCTAAACCTTGCTGGGTGAGGTCTTCAAGCATCAAAATGAGGGCATTCAGAGCTTCATGGTGTCCGGTGTGGGCAATCTCGAGTAAATCCTCAACGATGCGCGGGTGCAGGGCATCCAAGCGGTTGGGATAACGGGGTTCGAGAAGCCGCATTGATTAAGTTTAAACTTAATTTTGAGAGGAATCAAGACCCATCCTAAACAAAAAACCCGAGCCACGTCAAACGCCAATGGCTCGAGCTTTACCCGCAAATCTCGAGTTTACTTGTTCCAGCTAAACCCAGTCTTGCCGTAACTTTGCAGCTTGTTGCCCACAGGCAAGAAATACCCGTATCCCGCTTCGGTGCGTGAAGCCCAGGATTCAAACCAATCCCCAAAAGCGCTTGCCATATCGGCTGGAATGTCCTGCTCGAGTTGGTACGCCTTTAAGCTCGAGGCGATCAGGGCGTCAATCTCGGTACGTTCCAAACGCACTGGGGCGGTAAATTGAGCACCTGTCGAACCTTGCGGCAGGTTGAAGGTTTTAAAGAGTGGATTCTCAAAAATTGGTGCGGTGCTTAAATAAGCCTCGAGTTTGCTTTGGTTGCTGCCAATGACAATGGTGTTGTTCTTGTTGATGATTGAAACCTCGAGTGTCCTGCCCGTCTCGCCTTGCCCTTGCGTTTGGGTGATGGTGAGGGCGTCAAAACCGCTCATGGTTTTGCGCTCAACGGTTGGGGGCGCATCGTTGGGGTCTGTGCTGGTTTTGGTCAGTGCCTCTTTTAACGCCGTCTCGAGGTCGTTCAAAACCAATGCGCCGTCCTGGGTTTTGGCGTAAAAAACCGTTTCAGAATTTGGGCTGAACGCATCGCCCAGAAATCCTGCGCCCAGCAGTCCCAACGTCGAGGCGCTGATCCCGCCAAGTCCCAGCCCTGCGCCGAGCGAATTGGCGTTGGGAAGGTTGCCGTTCACCACGCCCCATTCGTTGCCGAGTCGGGATTTCAGTTTGGCAAAAATATCAATCACCTCTTTTTGTTCACTGGCGCTCAAATCCATGTCGGGCAACCATGTTTGTAGGTAATCCAGCCAACCGTTGGTGTCGGTGGCAAAGACGCTGGCAGTCGGGGCTGTGCTCGGTAAATCTGTCAGCAACTCGAGCTTGCTTGGGGTGTAAGTCAATAATTTGTACAGGGTGGCATCGCCACCGTTGGGATTTAATTGCGTGATACCTCGAGTTTCCAGACCGTCTTCAACGATGCTCGAGACGCTGCTGCTGACATTCAAGGTTTTTAAGATTGCCAGCACGTTTTGCGGAACGCTTTTGTCGCGCCCGAGCAATTGCGCCAGCGCCGAGTAATGAATGGTTGTCTTGAAAAAACCGTCACCCGTGACGGTGCTGACCGCTTGGTAAACTGGATTGTTGACCAAGACTGGCAGAATTTGTCCGTTCAAACGCTTCAGGTAGCTGCGCAGCAAATCTTTGTTGCTCGAGAGGTAAAATAAGTTGTTGCCAATGCCCGCCGCCATGCCATCAGACAGGGTTGCCAGGTAATTGCCCTCGCGGAATTTGTCTTTGGCGCTGGTGCGTTTCATGGCGTCGTTGAAGGAGTTGGTGAAGGTGTTGACGATCAGGTTTTTTGGCGTCATGCGAACAACGGCTAAGAATTCTGGACTGCCGTTAACACTGTAAGCTGACACCGCAACATCACGGATCGAGGCAATCATGGTGCGAACGGTCAGGTCTTTTAGCAAGCCTGGAATTTCCAAGTCTTTGCCCATTTTACTGGACAGGGCGTCATTTAACAGCGTTCCTAAAAACTTTTGTGTGTCTTCGGCAAACGAACCCATTTGCGTCACGGATTCTTGCAAATCTTTGGCTTCAATCACCCCCAGCGCGTTGTCAGGAAAATAACGCGTTAAAGGTGTGGCAAAAGCGCTCGAGGACAGGGCAATGGTCAGGATCAAAATGGATTTGCGTAACATGAATTTCAGTCTAGCACCCGCGCACTTTTTTCTAACTCGAGCCACAAAAAAACAGGCAACTGGTACGGGTCGCCTGTTCTTTAAAAGTTTTTTATCGGGATTTCAGTTTAGTCCAAACCGCGTCGTAGAGTTTCAGGTTCGCGCCAATGTCGGCGGTAAACTCGAGCGTTGCCAGTTCCTTGTCGCTTGGGTAAATGACGGTGTTTTTGACATCAGCTTTGCTCATGAAGGCTTTGGAGGCTTCGTTGGGGCTGGCAAATTGATTAAAGTCGCTTAACTGTGCTCCGACTTTGGCATCCAGAATGTAATTGATAAATTGCGTCGCCAAGTCTTTATTGGGCGCTCCAGAGGTGATCATTAGGCTGTCCACCCAAATCTCTGTGCCCTCTTTGGGCAGGAAATACCCAAGGTTTGGATTGTCACGGATTCCCCTGGCGGCTTCGCCGTTGTAAATCACGGCGGTGCTGGCTTGACCACCCAATAATTTATTCTTACCACCCGGCGAGCCATCAAAACCAAGCGCTCGAGTTTTGGCTTCTTGAATGATTTTCCCCGCCTCTTTTAAATGATCCAAGTTAATGTCGTTTTGTGGGTAGCCCAGGTAACGCAGTGCGCCGCCCAGCATCACGCGCATGTCGTCGAGCATGACGAACGGACCTTGCTGTTTTTTGGGATCAAACAACAAACTCCAGGATTTATCAAAGTTTTTGACCTTATCCTTGCGGTAACCAATGCCCGTTGTTCCCCACTGGTACGCCACCGTGTACTTGTTGCCAGGGTCGTAATTGGGGTTTTTAAAACGTTTTGACAAATTCTTGTAATTGGTAATTTTGCTTAACTCGAGCGGTTGAACCAATTTTTTACCGATCAAGGTTTTAATTGAGTACGTGCTTGGCACGATCACATCGTATTGTTTTGTACCACCCTGCTCGAGTTTTGCCAGCATGTCTTCCATGCTCTCGTACAAGGAAATATTGACTTTAGAACCTGTTTTCTTCTCGAAAGCTTTGACGATGGCGGGGTCAATGTATTCAGACCAGATGAACAAATTCATGGTGCGTTTTTGACCCAACACACCGACGCTCGAGATTGTAGCGGTTGCGGCTGCGAACAATCCTGCCAGCACAAATCGTTTTTTCATGACAAACCCCCTGAAGTACCTTTAGCTAGTGCAGAAATTTTAGCGCAGAATCTTGTAGGTCTCAGACCATCCCCTACGGTCATTCCTTCGCGTTTCGTTGCAACAAATTCGATGCCGCCACCGCGATCATGGTCAACAACACAATGATCGTGCTGAGGGCGTTGATGTCTGGGGTGATGCCACGTTTGACGGTGGTGTAAATCCAGATTGGCAGCGTTCCAGAGGTCGGTCCGCTGGTGAAGTACGAGATCACGAAGTCGTCAATCGAAAGGGTAAAGGCGAGCAGTGCGCCAGCCAAAATGCCTGGGGTGGCAAGGGGCAACACGATAAACCGAATCGCTTGCCAGGCGTTGGCGTATAGGTCTCGGGCGGCTTCCTCGAGCGCATTGTCCAAACCCGCCAGTCTCGAGCGCACCACAATGGCAACAAAACTGATTTGGAAGGTGATGTGCGCGATAATCATGGTGAACAAACTGGGTTCAAAAATTGGCAAGAAATTGCGCAGTGCAGCGTACATTAACAGTAGCGATATTGCCATGACGATATCGGGCGTGACCACTGGAATGTACATCAACCAGGCGAACAACCTCGAGCCTGGAAATTTGTAGCGGTGCAAGCCGTAGCCCAACAAACTGCCCAGAATGGTGCTGATAAAGGTGCTGATGACACCGACGATCAGGGTGTTCTCGGCGGCGTTTAAAATCTGGTCGTTTTCAAAAAGCGAGCCGTACCATTTAAAAAGTGGTTGGGCAATTTGAAAATCCACACCGTATTTGGAATTTTTGAACGAAAAAATCACGATCACCAAAATTGGGATATACAAAAACGCCATGACCGCGTAAGAAATAAGCCGTAATCCTGGCGAGACTGGGCGTTGCAGGCGTTCGCGGTTCATAACAGATCACGCATTCCTTCCTCGCCGGCGCGACGGGCGTACAGGTACAAGACCAGCAAGGTCAAACCCATGACCAGAAAGCTGATGGCTGCCCCAAATGGCCAATCCCTGGACGTGCCAAATTGTTGGGCGATGCTGTTGCCAATCAGGCTAACTTTTGCGCCACCGAGCAAGTCTGGCACGACGTACATGCCGAGCGCTGGAATGGCGGTCAGAATAATGGCGGCAACCAAGCCAGGCAGGGTTTGCGGCAGCAAGACCTGAACGAATGCCTGAATTTTGCTGGCGTACAAATCTTGTGCCGCCTCGAGTAAACTCCAGTCCACGCGCTCGACGGCGGTGTAGAGTGGTAAAACCATAAAGGGTAAATAGGTGTTGACCATGCCCCAATACACGGCAAAATCGCTGGGGTAGAGACCATCGCCGACTTTCACCAATCCCAAGACTCGAGCAAACTCGGTGACGGGCGTACCCGGCGAGAACACGATCATCCAGGCGTAAGTCCGAATGACCAAGTTCGTCCAAGACGAAACGATCACCAAGGTTAACCAGGTATTGCGTCCTTTTGGACCGTGGGCGGCAATAAAAAATGCGACGGGGTACGCCAGCAGCACGCAAAATAATGTCGTTACCAAGGAGACCAGCACCGTGCGTCCCAGAATTTGCAAGTATACGGGGTCAAAGCCCAGAATGTCCCAACCGGCAAAACGCACGTAATTGTTGGGGGTGAACGGTTGGGTCACGCCGCCCAGATCATCTCGAGAAAGAAATGAAAATCCCAGCAAAATAATACTTGGAATCACCAAGAACACCGTAATCCACAGCACGCCAGGTCCAGCCGTCAACGCGGCTCGAGCCAGCACTTGAACGCGGTTGAGAACTTCACCCCCGACAGTGGTTGATGCCGTGCCTTGTTTGGTTGTTGGTTTAATCATAAGGACTCCGCCTTGGTGTGCGCGTCAAGCAAAATCAATTTGTGCTTTGGGAAGCTGGCGTACAGGGTTTCGCCGGTTTCAAAATCGAGTAACACCTCGCCAATGTTCATGGCGCTGACCTCGAGTTCTGTGCCGTCAGTGGTTTTGACGCGGTAAGCGTCCATTGCACCCGAGTAAATTTCGTCGGTAATTTTGACCGCCACAGTGTTGATATTTGAGCTTTGGGTTCTGGACAAACTGATTTTTTCGGGTCGGATTGCCAAGACCACCTCTCCCGAAGCCGGCAGGTCGCATTCAACCTCGAGTTCGCCAAAAGCGGTTCTGACTTTGTGCGGCGCGATTACGGTGGCAGGTATGGTGTTGCTCGAGCCTAAAAATTTGGCAACGTACGCGTTGGCGGGGTGTTCGTACATTTCTTCGGGGCGTCCAAGTTGTTCGATCACACCTCGGTTCATGACCGCCAAACGGTCTGACATGGTCAGCGCCTCTTCTTGGTCGTGGGTGACAAAAATAAAGGTCATGGCAAGCCTTGATTGCAGACGCATCAACTCGACTTGCAAATTGGCGCGAAGCTTGCGATCAAGTGCCGAGAGCGGCTCGTCGAGCAACAAGACTTGAGGTTCGTTGACAATCGCCCTGGCGAGCGCCACACGTTGCCGCTGACCGCCCGAGAGTTGTGCGGGCTTGTTACGTGCTTTGCTGGCAATTTCGACCGTCTCGAGTGCCTTCTCGACTCGAGAGTTGATTTCAGAAGCCGCAACTTTGCGCATTTTCAGACCAAACGCCACGTTGTCCCAGATGCTCATGTGCGGAAACAGCGCGTAATTTTGAAACACGGTATTCACATTGCGTTGATTGGGTGGAAGTTGCGTCACATCTTGTCCGCGCAATTTCACCTCGCCAGAGTCGGCAAATTCAAAACCTGCCAGAATCCTCAGCAAGGTCGTTTTGCCACACCCCGAAGGTCCAAGCAAACTGAAA
>JAYTKL010000051.1:0-6950 GCA_043730305.1 Deinococcales bacterium
GTGTCAACAATGGCAATCGGTTTGAGTTCACGCATCAATTTTCGTCCGATGTCATCAATGGCAATTCGCCTGCCAACATTGGAAACCGTATTTGAACTGAATTCGGCAACAATCACAAGTTCGCTGTGGTCGCTCGAGAGTTGCGCAAAGTTTGACTGAGGAATACCCAGTGCCTGTGCCAGCCGTTTGCAGACCACCGTCAAAAATTCGTTTGGACCGAGCGTCAATGCCAAGGTCACGGTTTTTAAAACGTCCAATTGACGCTCGAGGTCGAGTGATGAAGAGTTGGTGTTCATGGTTTTTGGTGGGTTGCCAGCATGAAAAAATCAAGTTCCCGAACATGTTCAGGTTGGGTGAAGATTTTAAAAAATTGACGGCAGAACCAAACCAGATTCTACAGCAATCAATCGATGTGATGCTCTAATTTAAGTGGTGTACTCGGCGTTGATCTTGACATAATCTTCGGTCAGGTCGCAACCCCAAGCCTCGCCAACGCCTGTGCCAGCACCCAAATCGCAAACCAAGATCACTTCAGATTCGCGCATCGCGCTCGAGACAGCTTTGCGATCAAACTCGAGCGGTATGCCAGCAAAAACGGGTATGCCCTGAATTGAAACTTTGGTGCTCAAGGGTTCAAACGTCACGCCACTGCGTCCCAGAGCTGCCAGAATCCGACCCCAATTTGGGTCATTGCCGTAAACCGCCGCCTTGAACAAACTCGAGCCTGCCACGGTTTTTGCCGCCGCCAGTGCATCAGATTCGCTTGGTGCGCCAATCACTTTGACCGTCAGGAGTTTGGTCGCCCCCTCGCCGTCGCGGGCGATGGCTCGAGCCAGATCACGCATCACACTTTCGATGGCGCTTAAGGCTTCATTGGCGTTCGTCTCTCCTGCCGCGCCGTTGGCAAGAATTACCGCCATGTCATTGGTGCTCGTGTCACCGTCCACCGTCACGGCATTAAACGTGCGGTTGACAATCCCAACAAAAGCCTCACGCAAATCATCCTGACTGATCTTCGCATCGGTCAGCACAAACGCCAGCATGGTTGCCATGTTCGGATGAATCATGCCCGAACCCTTGCAAACCCCAACCACTTTTGCGTCATTGGACAACGTGCGTTCAGAAATTTTCATTACCAAATCCGTGGTCATGATCGCCGTTGCCGCAGCCTCGAGTTCCAACCCCAGCGCCGCTCGAGCGAGAGGAATACCAGCCTCGAGCTTTGAAACGGGCAATTGCACCCCAATGACGCCAGTGCTGGCGGTGATGACCGCCGCAGGCTCGAGGCTGAGTTCCCCAGCGGTTATCGCTGCCATTCGAGCATCGGTTTGAATGCCCTGCTCGCCCGTGACACAGTTGGCATTGCCCGCATTGACCACGATGGCTTGCAAGCTTTTGTGGCTGGCATAAAGTGCTCGAGCACGCTGGACGCTGGCGGCAACCGCCACGTTTTGTGTTCCTGCAAATGCCCAAGCGCAAGGTGTACCACTGACAAACAGCGCCAAGTCAGGATTGCCAGAGGGTTTGATGCCCGCTTTAACGCCAGATGCCCGAAAGCCGATAGGTAATTTCACAGCCACGAGTGTATCAGAACAGGTGCTTTCGGGCAAAAGGGCTACAGCCACCAGTTCAAGTATGAGATAGCCCAGGGTTGTGAATCTCAAGAAAGCAAATGGCGACTCGAGCCTATGTCTTGAAAGTCAAACGCAAAATACGTTCTGTAGAAACTCGAGATTGCAGAGTCTTGTCAATTGGTTCAATATCTAAATTGTTTAAGAACCGATGCAAAAAATGGCTTTGGGTTGAAAGGATAAAAGCAAAAGATGCGCCCGAAAAACGGGACGCATCTTTGTGATTCTCGAGATTCGAGAATTTAGAACATTACTTTTTTGCGGCTGGCTTTTTTGCGGCTGGTTTAGCGGCTGCTTTTGGAGTTGCTTTTGCGGCTGGTTTGGCGGCAGCCTTTGGAGCTGCTTTCGCGGCTGGTTTGGCTGCTGCTTTTTTAGCGACTGGTTTAGCGGCGGCTTTTGCGGCTGGTTTAGCGGCTGCCTTGACTGCTGGCTTGGCTTTGGCGGCTGGTTTGGCGGCTGCTTTTGGAGCTGCTTTGGCGGCTGGTTTGGCGGCTGGTTTGGCGGCTGCTTTTGGAGCTGCTTTGGCGGCTGGTTTGACGGCTGGTTTCTTGGCGGCTGGTTTGGCTGCAACTTTTTTCTCTGCCATGGTAGTTCTCCTTTTGGAATTTTTATTCCGTAAAACACGTTAGCACAAATTTTACAAAAAAGTGCAAATTTCCCAACTCGAGCTTTCACGCGAACAACCCCACGAGAACAGCTCAAACGGTACTCGAGGGTAAAAACGTGATCACAAAAAACCTCAATAAATGCTTTTCTTATCGGTAAAATCGAAGTTTTTACAAACGTCAAAAAACGCATTTACCCCCAGCCCAAGGGGATATTTGATGCTGAAAAATGCCTCGAGTTGTGATACACTCATAGACCCGCTTCGGAGAATGAACACGGCAGTCACAGGTCAAAAGCCGATTGCTGAAAAAAATCAAAAACCCAAAAACAGTAGAAAATCCCTGTGCAATCACTCATTCTCGAGGTTTGAAGAATGTTTCGATTGATGAAGTATCGGGAATTTGGTCAAATTTGGAATTGTAAAATTTACACGCTTGACTCGAGAAAACGTAGTGATCCAGATTTGAGGAATTCAGATTCAATCGTGATTCACAGTCTGAATTCAATTTCAATCTCGAGAAATTTTGTTATCAGAAATCCGAAACGGACTCGAGTGACCCAATTTCGAAACCTAAATTTGAATCTCAAGATGCTTGCGGTCATTCGAGATTTTTTTAATTTTTGACTCGAGAAAACCAAAAATTCAAAGAAGCTGTGAAAAACAGAGTCCTCGAGACTTGAGAAAAAGTTGTTTTGGCTGAATGCAAGATGCTTCGAGAATTGAAGTACCTTTGGCGACCTAAAATATGAAGAAAACCTTAAGATAAAAATTGATTTTTGAAGCTCGAGATTGCTCGAGAAAATTTGATTCAAATCTTTATGGAAGAAAATTAAATGGTCTTTCCACCCTCATTCCTGATCCTTACTCGCGCCAGCAGCAGAAGGGAGCTATATTGGATTCTCAAGAAACCGAATTCTCGTTTCCTTGACGCCCTGAACGTATGACCCAGATAAGGGTGAAGGTATTTGAGAAACTGAAATCATTTCAAATTTGATTCACGGTCTTGCAAAAAAGATCAACCCAATTTTTCGTAATTACTGAGCTTGGTCGTATCCACCGCCACATACCCCAAACTGGCTGGCGCGTAAATGTCGGCGAACTTGGCATTCCAAACCGCTTCGACGGCCTTATACGAACCTCGGGCATGAACACGCTGAAACAACACATCGTCCACACCCTGAAGCACAATCAAGAACTCGGCATCAGACTCGAACAGCATTTTTTCGGTCACACCCCACAATGGACTGTCCTTGGTGATCGGGTGCACCACCGTCCAAGACAAATTGAAAAACGAAACTTTTTGCCGCTCGAGTTTTAACTGATGAAACTTACGAACTCGGACGCCGTTGATGTTTTCGTACCATGAAAGTGTCACCAAGGCTTCAATGTCAATCACTTCATTTTGTAAACCATTCATAACCCGTATCATCCAAGCCGTACCATCTTGATACGGCGCGAACAACATGTTCTTGGAAAATAATATTCGCGTCGTTGGTTTGGAAAACCTGGCAAACAATAACCCCGTTGCAAGAGCCACCGCCAACAAACCCACGAACGCCTCCAAAGTCGCCACAATGTTCGCCGCCAGACTGGCGGGTGCAACATGCCCGTAACCAATCGTGGACAAGGTTTGCACGCTAAAGAAAAACCCTCGCCAAAACCGAGACTCGAGCACAGTGTTAGAACCAGCCTGAAGCGCACCATCGCCGCACAACCAGTACAATCCAGCGAACAACAAATTGATCAAAATAAACATGAGTGCCAAAAAACCAAAAAACAAAGCAGGCTGCAACGTAATCAACGAGTAAAACGCATTCTGACTCGAGAGCCAACCCAAACCCAAACGCCTGGTGCTAAACGAACCATCAGGATTCATAAACCTGGTTGTGCTGCGTTCTGCCGCCACCCGCCCAATGCCAAGGTCTTCGTTGGAATAACTCGCTCGAGATTCTGAATCGATCACCTGACTCGAGGATTTTGAATCAATCATGATTTCAGAATACGACAACCATCAATTTCAAACTCGAGCAACATTCCAATTCAAACCCAACCTCGAGATTATCCCGTGTCAGACTTGAGATTTGACCAACAAGAATGAGCACACATGTTATGCTCGAGATGCTTTACAAAATCAATGCTTCAAAAGGAGCACGCATGGCAGATGTTGTAATTCAAGTTTCCAAGGACGGCAAGCACCTGGTCACAAGCGACGGCAGAACCATCTACCGTTTTGTCCCCATGAAATCCGACCCCGACCATTTGTACATTCCCTGGGGCGGAAACTGGCCACCGTATTTGGTCGAATTTATTGCCACCTGGAGTCCATTGATTGGAGTGCCAAAAGCTGGAAGTGGTGTCAAACAAGAAGACCTGAGCGACTTTGACCGCGATGGTCCACCCGACGAGGGTTTGACCCAAATCAGTTACCGTGGTTGGTGGTTGTATTTTTACCCAACCGCCGCACCAGATTCGATCCATGATGTACCAAAATTGTTCCAGCTTGTTTCGCCAAGCATTGCCCCATTGCGGGTAGGGGCGTCAATTGTTGGTGCGGATGATCCAGATGATGTTGGTGCGCCACCTTGGATTCTTGGCGGACCATGAATAAATTATAAATTCAAGCTAATTGGATTAAGTAGGACAGCCTAATTAAATTAGACTAACTCTTGAAAGAGATTCGCGTGTGAAACGACTTTGAATTGCAATCGATGAACTGGATAATCGAACATAAATATGCTGGGGCACTTATTAATGGGTTTCAGAGTCTTACAGCCAATAAATTGTTGTGGGATTCTGAAACTTTCAATATGTCCTCTATAATAATTTCTAGTGATCGTAGAGATGTCTCAAATTGGGGCAAAGATTCTTTTTGTAAACTTAAACTGGTTAATATTTTTTTGAGTTCATATTGTGGATAGTTTTGATGACTTGAGACAATAGCTAGTAACTCAAGTGCAAAGGCTGACTTGGATGAATACTCAAGTTCAGCAAGACAAATCAAACCATCTAACATTTGAGATGTATCATTTGAATTTTTGGCGTATGAGAGACCTAATAGGAAATCCAATCTGGCTTTTTTAAGATCACCAGACTGTAATGAGATTCGACCCAAAATAAAGAGCGCACCTGCCTGAGCACTCAAATCGTCAATCAATTTGGCATTTTGTAAACATGATAAACAATATTCTTTTGATTTTTGAAAATTATCCGACCTATAAAAACATATGCCAATATGTAAATAAAAATGTGATTCGATCATTCGAGCTTGTATTTCTTTTGCTAAAAGCAAACCAGGCTCAAGTATCTCAATAATTTCATCAAGGGAAACTTTTTCAAAACTAAAAAGGAAAAGGTTGCCTAAATTGATTCTTGCCAGCATTTCAACGTTTTTATCTCCTAGAGTTTGGGATACTTTTAAAGCTTGAAACAGTCGTTTTTCAGCCTTTTCATATTCTCCAACTTGGGCTTGCATTGTTGCTAAATTCACCAGCAAGAGAGCTTCTCTGGAATTTCCTTTTGATTTTTGAATGAGAATAAGTGCTTCTTCAGTGACCGAAGCTGCGGCTTCATATTTCGAGATTCCCAAAAAAATGCTTCCCAAAGTATTCAAAGCCTTCGACAAAACCTCTTCACCAATTTCACCCATCGCTCGAGCGATAACGGCAGCTCTTTCAGCTTTCTCTTGTGCTGGTTCACTTAGCCTTAACCTGTACTGCAACCATGCCGCACCAATCAACATTCCTGCCAACGCCAAAGATTCTGGACTTTCAAACTCGAGCTTTGCAATCGCTTCCTCAAACCAAACCAGACCCTCCGCGTACCTCGAGCGTTGATCGAAAAACACGACCAAATCTTGAACTTTCTCGAGCCTGGTTGCTTGATTGTTCTGAATCGTGTGCGACCAGGCGGCGCGAATATTCTCGAGTTCGGTTTCGATGTTGCGCATGGCGTTCGCGGCATCCGACCCACGAATTTGGGTGGTGTCTCGCTCGAGCTTGGTCAGGTAAAAATCTTGGTGGCGTTCAAAACTGCTGGCATGACCCGGAAGCTCGAGCAGTTTTTCAAGCGTGAATTGGTACAGAAGTGGGTGAATGCCAAAACGACTTGTTTCGTTGTGTTGCACCAAACTTTTGTCGGTCAGGTTTGCCAGGGTTTGCAATTTGGTGGCGTTGATTGCCCCAATGGCTTCTCGGGTTGCGCCGCCCCTGAACACGGCAAGTTGCGCCAGGGATTGTTGCTCGATTGGCGTCAGCATGTTCCAGGAATGCTCGAACACGGCGCGAATACTGCGGTGACGTTCGGGCGTGTCGCGCAAAGTGTTGTCCAAGAGGTCAAGGTTGCGGCTTAAGTCCTCACGCAGTTCAGACAGGCTTAAGGCGCGTAAGAGCGGTACGGCTAGTTCAATGGCGAGTGGGAAACCATGCAGGAGTTTGCAAATTTCGAGGACATCAGCGCGGTCTTCAGGAGTTTGGACTTGCATTCCAATTCTGGCGGCACGGTCCAAGAACAACTCGAGCGCGGCGTTTTGATCGGTCTTTAAACTCAAGCCCTCGAGTGGTGTAATCCATTCGCTGTGCAAATTCAGACGTTCGCGGGAGGTCACGATCAGGCGCAAGTTTGGGCAACGCTCGAGCAGCAAGGTCAGGTGAAAACCGTGTTCGATCAGGTGCTCGAAGTTATCGAGCACCAACAATATTTGACGTTGCCCAATG
>JAYTKL010000052.1:0-11577 GCA_043730305.1 Deinococcales bacterium
TGATTTCTTGCGGTGGCTCGAGGTTTACAACCCGAGGTTCACCAACTTCAAGTGTGATTGCAAAATCCTCGAGCGCCAAAATTGTTGCGTCCGCCTCGAGTCCAGCACCGTCAAATAACGTCACCAAATCACCAACATTTGCCCTTAAAACTCTTAAATGCGCCGCCTCGAAACCCGTTAATTTCACCACAGGCTCGAGCTTCCCTACAAACGCTCGATGCGACCTCATCTCAGCATCTCGAGCGCCTTCAACAAAATGACATCACGACCCTGCGACAACGCGCCCATGTCGTCGGTCATGACCACATCTGGCGTGACAAATTCTGGATGAGCTACACCTTCCAGAGTGCTCGAGCGTCCGCTGGTGACAGCAAGACTCGAGCCGCCTGGCAGCGGAAAAATAGAGGTGCTGGTGTTCAAAACGCCAGCCGTGGTTTCGCCAATCACTTTGGCACGCCCAGTTTCCTGCAAGAAAAAAGTCATGTACTCGGCGGCGCTCCTCGAGATGTGATTGGTCAACACCAGTACGGCATTTGTCCAAAGCGCGGGGTTGGAAATCCGAAAACCCGAATTTGCAATTTTACCATCTTGATAAACGACCCTTCCCTGGCTGCGAACACTCTCGAACTGCGTGCCAACGGGTTCGACAAACGCCCCAGCCGACGCCGCGCTCTCATAACCGCTGCCGCCGCCCGAACCGCGCACGTCCAAAACAATGGCTCTGGCTTTGGCGGCTTGGGCAAGGCTTACAAATTCATGCACCCGAGAGGCGATCAAATTACCCGTGAGGTACTGATAAAACGTGATGACCGCCACACCATCGAACCGCAACTCGTAACTCGGCAACCAGGGTTTTAACTCGGCTGGCTCGAGCTTCACGATTTTGCGTTCAGTGCCCAGATGCGAAACCTTGAGCGTGACGGGCTGCCTGGTAAACTCGAGTTTGGTGATGGCACTGACCGCTTCGCTGGCAGATTTAAACGTCTCCAGCGAGTTGCTGTTCACCGCCCAGACCACATCGCCGCGCTCGATGCCAGCCAATTTCGCAGGGCTACCCTCGAGCACCCGAGTCACCACCAACGCGCTGGCATCTGGCAAAGCTGCAAACTTCAGTCCAACCATCGGTAACGGTGCATTATCAGAATTTGCCACGAATTGCGCCCAGGCAATCGGCGTTAAGCGAAAGGTATGTCCGTCTCCGACGCTCGAGAGAACATTGTCGAGCGTGGTTTCGCCAACCGCAAACGGACACGGCAAAAGGTCTTTACAAGCCACCTCGAGTTTTGTGTTGGCATCACGATTCAAGGCGCTAAAATCAATTTCTTTGAAGCCAAAATAGCGTTCCTCGAAGGTGGTCAATGCTTCGCCCAGCAAATACTGTGCCGGACTTGGCGCTTGCGCGATTGAAAAACTGGTAAAAACCGCAAGCGAAATCAGAATGGTCAACAACTTACGCATGTTTAAAGTCTACCGCTCGAATCTGAGATCAAACTGTTTTTCTCGCCTCGAGCAAGACCCAATCACCGTCTTGTACGCGCCGCACAAATTCAAAACCTTCACGGTTCAGCGCCTTCATCACCATTGTCTCGCGCCCGCTCGAGGTGTCCCAAGTCACTTGCTCGCCCGCATCGGCTTGACCCGTGCCAGCCATGATCCCAGTCACCAGCAACAAGCCTTCGGGCTTTAGCGCGATTTTGTACTGATTCATGAGCATGTCGTGCAATTCGGCGAACAAATTTGCCACCAGCACATCAAACGGTGCTCGAGGCAAGACCGTCTCGAGGATGCCATCAACAAATTCGGCTTCAACCTTGTTTTTTGCCGCGTTGTCTCGAGCCACAGGCACGGTGCTTGAGTCGTTGTCCACGCCTAAAACCTGCGCTCCAAGTTTTGCCGCGACCAGCGCCAGAATGCCACTGCCCGAACCCACATCGAGCACCTTTGAATCTTTGAGATTGTGATTTTGCAACGCCAGAATTGCCATTCGCGTCGTCTCGTGCTGACCCGTGCCAAACGCAAAACCAGGCTCGAGATCAATCACGATCTTGTCTGTGTTTAGCTCGAGACTCAAATCCCAACCAGGATTGATAATGACTTTCCCAATCGTGACAGGCTTCAAACTGGCACGGTACTGCGCGATCCAGTCGGTGTCATCCGCCTCGAGCCACGTGCCAACAAACGGCAACTCGAGCCGAGATTCAAAATAAACCAGCACTTGCCCGTCGCGCTCCTCGAGTCCCTGCGCTCCAGCTTCCCACAAGGCAGGCGTGAGGTGGTCAAGGGTTTCGAGTGAACCTGGGATTTGGTAAATCAACACGGGTGTATTCTGACACGGTGACGAGCAAATCGAGCTTTAAAAATCCAAGCGCATCACGCGAATTGAATCACTCATCGAAGCCCCACTGTTTGAAAAAATTCCGTCATGTAGACCTCGAGCCTTTTTGCCATTTAATGGTGTTAGTTTTAAAGCAGGAATGAGCGTTTCCAACTTAAGTTCATCGAGTTTCTCGCGCAGCAATGCGATTTCCTCGGCGCTGAGCTGCAAAATTTGTTGTTCAAGCAACTCGAGCTTACTCATGGCAACAGTTTACTCGATATTTTTGTTTTGTAAGAACAGAACAAGATGTTCGCGTCTAAAGCCGATTTATTGAGCGCAAAATTTCAAAACCGGCTTTTGGTTTACCCGTGTACCGAATTTCGAATCGATCACCGTTTGGCTTTTCCAAAACATGAACTTTCAAATACGCATCGAAGTAAAAAATATCAATACCCTTGCTTTGCAATCTGGCGATTGCCTCCAACGATGCGTCTTGAGCCGCAAAATCATCATCACCAAACAATTCTGGTAAATCTTCAACCTCGAGCGGCGAAACTGGGTTATCGATCATCGTAAACCTCCAAAAAAATTATAAACCCTCGAGAATCACCCTGGCAGGAGCGCCGTCCGCACCAATTAAATTCAATGGCAAACAAATCAAACGGTACTTTCCTGGCTGCACATCCTCGAGTGCCAGACTCTCGAGAATACAGACCCCAGCCTTTGCCAGCGCTTTGTGTCCAGGCAAATCTTTACTCTCGAGCGCATCGGCACTGGGCGTGTCCGTGCCGATCAAATTAACCCCCAACGCGGCAAGAAACGGTGGAAGGCTTGGGTCAGTCACAGTCCAAATTCTGGGAAACTCTTGCCAGGCATTCGGTTGTCCAGTTTTAAAAATCACCTTGCTCACACCCGTTAATTCCAGCCCTTCGAGTAAATCTGGTGTTAAACAAGGAACACCAAACGCATTCACCACCAGGCACGTCCCAACCCAAGTCTCGAGCGGTACTTCATGAAGTTTGATGCCCGCGTCATCGTAATGCCAAGGCGCATCGACGTGTGTTCCCGTGTGCGTGCTCATGCTGATGCTGCCAATGTTGGCACTTGCGCCACTCGAGATTTTGATTGGCGTTTGATAATTTACTGGTGTGTCCCCGTACCAATTCGGGGCGTCGTTGTGAATCGCTCGGGTAATGTCAATCACGCTTTGCAGTCTATCCCGAGGTAAGCTCGAGAGAATATGAAGCGAACCTTGATTCTGATTTTTTGCAGTGTTCTGCTCGCCTGTGATGGACTTTCCGCGCCGCAAACTTTTGTTATGGTCGGCGCTGGAGACATTGCGGGCTGCAACAGTGCTGGCGACGAAACCACGGCAAAACTGGTCACAGGTGTCCTTTTAGAGAATCCTGGTGCTGTCATTTTTACCTTGGGTGACAATGTTTACCCCAATGGAACGAGCGCAGAATTTTTGGATTGTTACAACCCAAGTTGGGGTACGTTCAAAGCCAGAACCCGTCCAGTTCCAGGAAATCACGATTACCACACGCCAAACGCCACGGGTTATTTTGAGTATTTCGGGGCGAAAGCGGGCGACCCAAGCAAAGGCTATTATTCGTACAACCTTGGCGCATGGCACATTGTGGTGGTCAATAGTAATTGTGCGGCAATTGGTGGTTGCGAAACAGGCTCGAGTCAAGAAAAATGGTTGCGTGAAGACCTCAAAGCCAGCAGCAACAACTGCCAAATTGTCATGTGGCATCACCCAAGATTCTCGAGCGGACCGCATGGTAATGCCGATTTTATGCAAGATATTTGGAAAACCGCCACTGACTACAATGTCGAACTGGTGCTGAACGGTCATGATCACACTTACGAACGTTTTGCACCTATGAATGCGTCAGGACAGCCGGATGCACTTGGCACAACCCAAATCGTGGTTGGTTCTGGTGGTATCAGCCATTACGCGTTTATTGGTCAAAAACCCAATAGGGTCAGCGCAAATGCTGACACCTACGGCGTTTTAAAGCTCGAACTTGCCGCTTCTGGTTTTAATTTTAAGTTTTTACCCGAACTCGGAAAGGCTTTTACAGACTTGGGTTCTGGAACGTGTCATTGAAAACGCTCGAGCTTCTCATTTTGAATGCCGTGATCGTGGTTTGCACCATGACGTACGCGTTCATGCTTGTCTTAACTCGGTTTTTTGCGGTCTGGCTCGAGGAATGAATTATTTTACGGGAGGCTCGAGTTTGGTGAAGGTGCAATCGCTTTGATATTTCAAGTACCGAAAAAATCGACAAACTCGCGTAATCTGAATTTATGACCACCCAAGATTTCATAATAGATTTTTTAAGCTCGAGCCTTGCCGAATTTAAGAAGTACAAAAAGTACGGCGATGCTGCAATGGCGCAAGTCTCGGACGAGCAATTAAACATGCTGCCCGAACCAAACTCGAACAGCATTGCCATCATTGTCAAGCATCTTCACGGCAACATGATCTCGAGGTGGCAGCATCTTTTTGAAGCCGACGGCGAAAGCCAAATCTGCAACCGTGATACGGAATTTGAAGCTGAAAATCTATCTCGGGAATTCTTGCTCGAGTTGTGGGAATCGGGTTGGAATTGCTTGTTTTTGGCGCTCGAGAATCTGAAACCAGAAGATTTTGTCAGGTCGGTGTTTATTCGTGGCGAGTCGCATTCGGTGATCGCGGTGATTCAGCGTCAACTGGCGCATTACCCTGGGCATGTTGGGCAGATGATTTACATTGCTAAAATGTTTCAAGGCGAGAATTTTGTCAGTTTAAGCATTCCCAAAGGACAATCGGCAGCCTTCAACGCCGCGATGCTCGAGAGAAACAAAGTAATCTGAGGTCATGAATTTGCGCACAAAATGGTTGGTGTTCTCGCCGCTTGGTTTGACGCTGGTGGGTTTGGGGTTGTCCCTCACGCTCGAGGCGGCACGTCTAAAATCGGCTGGCGAACTGTGGTTTTGGCTTGGGACGCTTGGCTTGGGCGTGGTCAATGCTGGTCTGGCATTCTTTGGTGATGGTCTCAAATCGCGGGTCTTGCTCGAGTTACAAAACACGAATCATCAATAATCGTGCGTTAGAATGCGGCTGCAAAATAAGTTTGGAAAAGGGAACACATGATTAAAATATTGTTCGCAGTGGTCGCCGCAATCGCTTTGATGGCGTGCAACAAAGCCGAAAATCTCGAGCCTCTGCTTCAAGGCGCTTGGAATAATTCTGCCACGATGGGTTGGAGGCAAGTTCGATTTTCAAATGGAGTGATCATTGTTTCGCAATTGCAAAAACCACCACTGCAAGGACAGTACACTTTGCGAGATAAAAGCCTGAAGCTCGAGTTGTACACGATTGCTGGCGGCAAGCAAGTGAAACAAGCTGTCCAGAATGCCAACATCGAAAAACTTGATGGCAATACGCTCGAGTTAAAGATGAATGGTCAACGCTTGAGTTTTGCTCGAGATATTCCGTGACACGTTGAGACATCAAAACGGGGGCTGAAAAACAAGAGTCTTAGCCCCCACTTGATTAGAAAATCAATTTTTTAAGCCCAGCGAATCAAACCAAGTTCGATTGGATTGGTGAGGCTTTCAATGTATGGCACGGCACGGACGCCAACATTAAAATTGCCCGCCTCGGGTGTGATGACGCTGCCCGTGTACTCGAGCCAACCGTCTTGGTTTTGTTGTTTGAGGCTTAAGGTGCTGTGCGTTGAGATGACCGTGCCATTTTCGAGGACGGCTTCAATGCGTAAGCTTTTTGGGTCGAGGTCGCCCGCAAAAACCCGAGCGTTGATATTGACAGTCGCACCTGGGGTCAACACGCCGTTTGGTTGCTCGAGCGTGGCTTCCAAACGCACGTTGTTCCAGGCGGCGCGGGCACTGGCTTTCCAGGTTGCCAACTCTTTGGCGGTTTTGAAATCTTGACTTGACACCCTTGCACCGTTGATTTGGGCTTTGGCGTACAGGTCGTTGGTGTAATCCTGAACTTGACGCTGCATACTGAATTTTGGTCCGACGGTACGAATGGCGTTTCTGACTACTTTTAGCCAGCCTGGGTTGCCGATCTTGTCGCCGTAGTAAAGTGGCGCAATTTCAAACTCGAGGATGTCGTACAGGCTTTGCGAATCGGCGTCGTCTTGGGCGCGAAGGCTGGCTTCGTCCTCGCCAAATTCGCGTTCAGAACCGATGTTCCAACCGTTTGTGCCATCGCTGGCTTCGCGCCACCAACCGTCAAGAATACTAAAGTTGATGCAGCCGTTCAGACTGGCTTTTTCGCCACTGGTGCCCGAAGCCTCGAGTGGACGGCGCGGGTTGTTGAGCCAGATGTCGCTGCCCTGCACCAAGTGACGGGCAACGTTCATGTCGTAATCTTCTAAAAAAACGACTTTGCCGAGTAAGTCTGGGTCTTGAGAAAATTGCCAGAGTGCTTGAATAAATTCTTTGCCCGGGTTGTCGGCGGGGTGGGCTTTGCCAGCGAAAATAAATTGCACGGGGCGGTTGGGGTTGTTGACAATGCGTTTTAACCGGTTCAGGTCGCGGAACAGCAGCGTGGCGCGTTTGTAGGTGGCAAAGCGACGGGCAAAACCGATGGTCAAACTTTGTTCGTTTAAGACCACCGAACTCGAGCCGACATTGTTGCGTTCGTTTTGGCGTTGCAGTCGGCTGCGGGTAAAGCGAATCAATTTTTGTTTCAGCGCCAGCCTTGCTTCCCAGAGGTGAGCATCTGGGATTTTGTCCACCAGCCAACTTTCGGGTTTCTCGAGGGTGTCGTCCCAGTTTTTCTTGAAGTGTTTGTCGTAAAGTTGCGCCAGTTCGCCCGCCAGGAAGGTGCGGGTGTGAACGCCGTTGGTGACGTGGGTGATTGGCACTTCTTGCACCTCTGCGCCTTCCCAGAGGAAGTTCCACATGCCGCGCGAAACCTCGCCGTGAAGTTCCGAGACACCGTTGGCGTACCTTGAGCAGCGCAGTGCCAGCACGGTCATGCTGAACGACGCGCCCCAGGGTTGTTGGTGCATGGCGAGTGACATCAGTTCATCGCGGCTGATTTGCAGCGCCTCGAGCCAGTATTTGCCGAGCATTTTGTCAATCATGTCCAGCGCAAACGCATCGTTGCCGGCGGGTACTGGGGTGTGGGTGGTGAAAATTCCGCTGGCTGCCACAACCTCGAGCGCCTCGGCTCGACTTAAGCCCTCCAGCATCAATTCGCGGATGCGCTCGAGTCCGAGGAATGCGGCGTGTCCTTCGTTCATGTGAAACACGCTCGGCTCAATCTTTAGGGCGCGTAAGGCGCGAACGCCGCCAACGCCCAGTAAAAGTTCTTGGGCGACACGAAATTCGCCGCCAGCGCCGTACAGTCGGGCGGTCAGTTTTTGATCGGTGGCGGTGTTTTCTGGAATCGCGGCATCGAGCAAGTACAGGGGAATGCGTCCGATTTGCAAGCGCCAAATTTGAACCGACACCATGTGCCCAGCGATTTCAACGCCGATCTTGATGGCTGCGCCAGTCTCGTCCGTCTCGAGGATTGCGCCAATTTTTTCGGGCACGATGGTTTCGTACCATTCCTCTTGCCAGCCGTCTTTGTTGAGGCTTTGGTGGAAGCTGCCCTCGCGGTACATCAAACCCATCGCAGCAAACGGCAGGTCAAGGTCGGAGGCGCTTTTGCAGTGGTCGCCCGCCAGAACGCCCAGACCGCCTGAGTAAATTTGCAGGCTTTCGTGCAAACCAAATTCCATTGAAAAATAGGCGATGCTGCCCTGAAATTTGGGGTACGTGGCTTTAAACCAGGTGTCTTTGCGCTTCAAATACGCATCGAAATCGGTCATGACGGCTTTAAACTTCTCGAGGTAGTGTTTATCTTGGGCGACACGTTTCAAATCGGCTTGTTGACACTCCAGCAGCACCCGCATGGGTGAGTGATGGCTGATGGTGAAGATGTCAAAATTAATTTCGCGGAACAAATCTCTGGCGTTTGGATTCCAAGACCAGTAAAGGTTTTGCGCGAGTTCCTCGAGCCGAGCGATGGCTGTTGGGAGTTTTGGTGTGACGGTAATGATACCGATGGATTGCATGTTTGACCTCCAGGACTATTGTTCTGTAACAATCTGGAAGGGCTTCCGTTTTTGCGCGGCTTCCTTGTGACGAACTCAAGACACTACCATCATAACATGTAGCGTAAGCGTTTACGAGAATTCTGAACTTGAATCAAATCAGCGCTCAAACGAAAAGAATGCGATAAATTAACCATCAAATTTTGGCAATCAACTCCAGCCGATTGCCAAACGGGTCGCTGGTTTCAAAGCGTTCAAAGCCAGGAATTGGAATACTTTCTACCGCTTCAAAACCCGCATTTTTGAAGCGTAAACGCCAAAACTCGAGATTACTGGCTTCAAACGCGATATGGGCTTTGGTTGCCATACGATTCACACCGTCCTCGAGTGAAACATGAATTTCCTTCCCAGCCAACGACAGCCAAAACCCGCCCCTAGACTTTAAAGAATCTGGTTTTGAAATCTCGAGCATTCCAAGAAGTTCCAGATAAATCCTCGAGCCAAGCCTTCAGTGCCGCTTGGAATCGTGATTTGAACATGATGAAGCCTCGAGATCATGCCGTCCTCCGAGCCACAAAAAACAGGCGGTTAAACGCAAACATCGTTCCAAAGGCTTGCGTTGGATACACCTCGAGATACTGCGCCCCAAGTTCCTCGAGAAAAGATGCCTGACGTTCAGGCTCGAGCGCCTTTAAAACTGGTCGCAACGCCGTACCTTTAACCCACTCGAGCACCGCGTTTTCGCCTTGCAGCACATGGTGGTACGTGGTTTCCCAGGCGTCCACCGTAAACCCCAAACTCGAGAGTAATTCGACATACCAAACTGCTGGTTTTGGTGCTCGGAGTGTACTCGAGAATGCCCTCAAATGCGGTTTCCAAGATTCGCTGTCGGTTAAATCCCTTAAAATAGTGTGGCTGGGTTGCTCAAAATTGATTGGCATTTGTACCGCCAAAATTCCGTCAGGTTCGAGCAAAGCTGCCAGATTTGGAATCAGGGTTTCATGATCCTCGAGCCATTGCAACGCGGCGTTGGAAACAATCACATCAAGTGGTTTTTTAGGCTGCCATGAACTTAAATCTGCCAGCACAAACTCGAGTTTTGGGTTTTGAAAACCTGCGGATTTCTCGAGCATCTGGGCACTCGAGTCCACGCCGATGATTGTGGCGTTTGGGAATTTCTGCGCCAGCATTGCTGTGAGACTGCCAGTGCCGCAACCAAGGTCGGCTACGGTTCTTGCGTTTGGTTTTTGAACCCTGGTCAGCAAGTCAAAAAAAGGTCGATCACGTTCGCTAGCGAATTTTTGATATTGATTGGGATTCCACATGAAATCAGTGTAAATCAGAATCTCGAGCGCTTGTCGTTACTGAGGTGGTTACGCGTTAAACTTGTTGTAACAAACGTTCGCGTTGATACAAACCCCGCAATCCAGAGCGTTCGGCAATGTTTAAATTTCGACCAAACATCACCGCCTTCACCGACTCGACCAGGGCAAAAGTTGTCAACTGCAATTCAATACGTTGCACTTTCGCCCGCCGCGCATCCTCGAGTTTGGTCAGTACGGTGTTGGTAGCTTGAATCAACGTGCTGGTACGACACGAGTTTAATCCTTCAAAAGTCATCAAGCTCAAAATGTCGTTCATTGCAACCTCGAGTTCAACCAGCGAGGCTCGAGGTTCTGGCGCGTCACCTGCTCCAAGGATAAACCTTGCCGCAGCAACGCACCAATTCCTGGAATCAGACCAAGTCTTGGCGACCTCGAGAAGCGCTTGAACATCAGAAAGCCTCGCGTGAGACTCGAGCGCCGCGATCGATACAAGGGTTTCCAACTCGAGCAAATCCTCAGACATGCTGGCAGTCTAGAACATTTGACCCGAGATAACCTTGAAGTTTTCCGTCAACCCTACAGCGGTTATCATATCCGTTGACGCGCTCCGCGCTCTCACTTCTATGAAAACCGCTGTCTGTTGCTACTCCCTCTGGTCGCCAATGTCCGACGCTTCGCGTCAAACATTGTGCAAGGCGCTGTAAGTACCCGTAGCCAAACGAAAACCCGAGCTGTCAAGTTCGATATTGCTGGACAAGAATTTATTGCTCGAGAATCAAAAAAGACGGGAACAAAATCTCTTTCCCGTCTTTGCTATTTGCTATTTGCTAACTGCTGCCCCTCACACGTTCTTTTCAATTGGCACACCAACAATATTGCCCCATTCGGTCCAGCTACCATCGTAGTTGCGCACGTTTTCAAAGCCAAGCAAGTACTTCAGCACAAACCACGTGTGGCTCGAGCGTTCGGCAATGCGGCAGTAGGCAATAACGTCTTTGTCGGGCGTGACGTTTTTGCCGCTGTACAACGCGGTCAGTTCGTCAAAGCTTTTGAACGTGCCGTCTTCGTTGGCGGCTTGTGACCACGGGATGCTCTGAGCGCCTGGAATGTGTCCGCCGCGCAGTGCGCCTTCTTGCGGGTAGTTGGGCATGTGGGTGACTTTGCCGCTGAATTCGTCGGGGCTGCGCACGTCCACCAGTGCGCCTGTGCCTCGGTTGACTTCGACCAGGTGCTTTAAAACGTCCAGCGAGAAGGCGCGGATGCTGGCGTCGCGGTACGGCACAACATATTTGCCTGCGGGGTAAGTCACAACTTCGGTGGTGGTTGGTTTGCCGTCCGCCACCCATTTGGCACGTCCGCCGTTCATGACGCGGGCGTCTTTGTGTCCGTTGTACTTGAAGAACCAGAACGCGTAGCACGCCCACCAGTTGTTTTTGTCGCCGTAAAAAATCACGGTGTCGTCGTTGCTGATTCCGAGGCTAGCGACAAGGGCGGCGAAGGCTTTCTCGTCGATGAAATCGCGGATGTCGTCGCGTTGCAGGTTGGTGTGCCAGTCCATTTTGACCGCGCCTGGAATGTGGGCTTGTTCATACAATAAGAAATCTTCGTTGACTTCGATCAGTTTGATGTTTGCATCGTTATGATGCTCGAGAACCCAATCGGTGCTGACCAGAACTTCGGGGTGAACATATGACATGACTTTCCTCCGTGTGACTTGCGCGTGTGGCTCGAGGTTTCTCGAGGTTGAGTGGTTGCTGGCTATTTCAATGGCAATGCTATCATGACTGGTTTGGGATGTTTTGAGGGTCGTGTAAATTACAAAATTGATAAACTATTCCCTTCTCGGTTGCTCGGGTTAAGATGCGTG
>JAYTKL010000053.1:0-10132 GCA_043730305.1 Deinococcales bacterium
CAAATGAATCGTGAGGCAAGCTTACAAATTTAGCGAAGTCTCATTGAAGTCCTAAAAATCCAGCAACGCAAATTACAAAATTCGGTTCATTTTGTAGCAGTGATCTCAGTCTGGGAGTAATAAGTCTAAAGAGAGACATCAAAGCCGATAGGTGTGAAAGCTCGAGAATAAAAAACATCAATACTTATTTGGCGAGGGCGGCTGAAACTGGTACACTGCTTGCCGCATGAAGAAGTACCTCGCTCGAGTGCTGGCGTTGATCCTCACGGTTTTGCCGTGGGTCAGTGTTCTAGCCGCTCCCAGGGTAAGTAAAGCCGAATCGGCGTTGGTTGGACCGCTTCAACCCGAGCCGCATCAGGTTTCGCAAAGCCACCCAAGCATTCCTACAACGCCAGGATTTGCTTTCCTCGAGTTTTGGCAAACGGTTCAAACGGTGCGAAGTTCGCTCAAGCACGCTAAACCGTACAATAAAAGTTTTACCACAAATGCCAGAGATTGGTTTTTTCTTCATGCCAGACTGCAATTGGACGGTGGTTAGAACAGCTTCAAACCGATTGACTCGAGTAAGACTCAAGAAGCTCGAGCTTGAAACTTTTGCCCTCAAACCATAAACGCATTAGGAGACATTCATGACAGGTCCCGCGAAGAAAAGCCAAAGCGCCCAGACGCTTGCGCGACAAGCCCGCAACAGAAACCAGAAAGCACCGCAACCCAGCAGTGCCAACAATCACTTTTGGACAGGCATTGTGCTGTTCGCCTGTATTTTGCTTTCAATTTTGGTGCTCTGGAAGCCATTTGCCCCGCGAACAGAATACTTGTCAGTGATTCCAAAAACCCCTATCTCGAGCGCTGATTTGAAGAAAGCACTGTTAGACACGGGAGCGCTACCCAATCCAGACGCGGTGAAAATCAATCCTGATGGCTTGCGTTACACCGTCGTCAGCAGCGATGCCAAGAATCCGATCAGCAAAACCACTTGGACTTCAATTGCCAAAATTTTACCGAGCAAATTGACGGGCGCTGTCGCCGAGTTCAGAGCCGACCCACCAAAACCAGTCAACCTAGGGCTTGATTTGCAAGGTGGTTTACGCGTCGTGTTGCAAGTTAAAAATGGTGTCATTCCAGCCGCTGAAGACCTCAACCAAAGCCGCAGCGTGATCGAAAATCGCGTCAATCAAACTGGCGTTGCCGAGCCACTCGTGCAAATCAACGGCAACAACCGTATCGTGGTCGAACTTCCAGGCTTATCGCAAGCCGACCAAGACCGCGCGATTGACCTGGTCGGTAAAACTGCAAAACTCGAGTTTAGACTGGTCAAACCAGAAGCCTCGAGCAAAGGCGAAGCAGATTTGACCGATGCCGACATGGAACCCGCCACGCTGACCGGCGAGGCTGTCGCCAAAGCGCAAACGGCGTACTCGCAACTTGGTGCACCCGAAGTTCAGTTCGAGATGACGCCAGCCGGTTCAGTCGCATTTGAAAAACTGACGGGCGACAATCCAGGTCGCCGATTTGCGATTGTGCTCGACGGCAAAGTTCAAAGTGCACCACGAATTAACGCTCGAATTGCGGGCAACGGCGTCATCACAGGCAATTTTACGCTCGAGTCCGCCAACGATTTGGCACTTGTGATGCGTTCTGGATCGTTAAAAACTGAACTCGAGATTATTGACACCCGAGCCATTGGACCGACACTGGGTCAAGATGCCATCCGCCAAGGAATTCTGGCTTCATTGGTCGGCGTAGGCGCGGTGGTGGTGATGTTGTTTTTATATTACGGCTTGTTTTTCGGGCTGGTCGCCGCGCTCGGTTTGGTTTTTTCTGCATTGCTCATTTTTGGAATGCTATCCGGACTTGGCGGCGTGCTGACCTTGCCTGGCATCGCAGGTTTGGTGCTCACGATTGGTGCTGCCGTAGACGGCAACGTGATTTCGTTCGAGCGCATCAAAGAAGAAATGCGAGCCGGTAAAAACCTAAAAAGTGCCACCAACGCAGGTTTCGGGCATAGTTTCACCACTATTTTTGACGTGAACGCCAGCCACTTGCTGTCGGCTTTGGCGCTCTACAATTACGCGACTGGACCGGTTAAAGGTTTCGCCGTGACATTGGCAGTTGGTGTCATCGGTTCGACCTTCTCGAACTTGGTGTTTTCAAAATGGTTTCTCGATATCCTCGAGTCACGCTTTAAATTCCGTGCGCGTGATTGGTTTGCCACGCCCAAGATTGACTTCATGGGCTTGTCAAAATTTATTACCACCGCCAGCGCCACACTTGCCGTGATTGGTCTGGTCATTATTTTGACCAAAGGCTTTATTTTCGGCGTCGATTTTACTTCTGGCACAAGCTTTAGCTTAAGAACCAACGTCGCTGTCACCAGCGAAATGGTACGTTCTGCCGTCGGTGGTTTAAAAATCAAAGACAAAACGGGTCAAGAAGTTAGCTCGAGCGGTACCAGCATCGTCGAAACCCAAACCCCAGGAACAGCCGGAAAGGACTTTACGGTACGGGTTGGCGAGTTGGATGAAACCACCAAGATTACCTTCACCAAAGCCCTCGAGAAACTCCAAGACGGCAATGTGTACCAAACTGAAAAAGTGAGTGCGTCGGTTGGCAGTGAGTTGCGCGTCAAAACCATTCAAGCTGTTCTGGTATCCTTGCTGCTCACACTGATGTATGTGGCATTTCGTTTCGATTTAATTTTGGGCGTCGGTTCGGTGGTTGCCGTTCTTCACGATGTGTTTATTGTCATGGGCTTGTACGCCCTTCTGGGGCGCGAGTTCACCATCACCAGCGTTGCCGCTGTGCTGACCTTAATTGGTTACAGTTTGAACGACAGCATCATTGTCTCTGACCGTATCCGCGAAAATCTGAAACTGATGCGAGGCGCAAATTACGCCGACATCGTCAACACCAGTATCAACCAGACATTATCCAGAACCATCATGACCTCGGTTGCCACCATGCTGCCACTTGTGGCCCTTTTGTTCTTGGGTGGTCCAGTGCTCCGTGACTTCTCGCTCGTTCTGATCGTC
This sequence comes from Deinococcales bacterium, assembly GCA_043730305.1. Lineage (GTDB taxonomy): Bacteria > Deinococcota > Deinococci > Deinococcales > JAAFIG01 > JANXTZ01. Next base: position 3,033 of record JAYTKL010000053.1, read on the forward strand.
GGTATTTTGGTCGGAACCTACTCGAGCATTTACATCGTCGCACCGATGGCGGTGTTTTACAAAAATTGGCAGGAAAGCCGTCGGACGCCAGGAAAAATGGCAAAAACTTGAATAAAGTTCGCAATTAGCCAATAACATTTGGTAAAAACCAACAGGCTCGAGCTTTGAACAGCTCGAGCCTGTTTAATGTTTAAAACCCCTGAACATTTTGCGGCGTAAAAGTTACTGCAAAATTTTCCAACGGTAAAACCCTAGAAAACTTGGGTTGCTGGGTATCGGATGAAATGCGGCATCGGGGTGTTTCATGATGGTTTCAAATCGCAGCAATCGCACCTCGCCGCTCCAATCGCCGTCGCCGCCAGTGTGGTACACAATTCTCGAGTTTCCCAGGTAAACCATCGTGTGGTATGAATTCAGTTTGGGGCGAATAAAAATCAGCATGTCGCCGCGTTGCGCGGCTCGAATGTCTTTGGTAGCAAAGTCCATGCTGTAATTGACCAAATACTTTGCGCCGACCCGACCCACCAGTTTTCCGGTCATGACATCGTCTTTTTGGTACGCTCCGGGCGCATCTCGAAAAACGCTTTTGCGTATCAGGGGAACGGGAAATTGATAAGCCTGAACGTCAGCATGAATTGCGGGCGGAAGGTATTTGAATTTCTTCAACCAACTGGCATCGTGCGGCATCAGGGCGTTTACAAAGGCGTAACGCAGCAAGCCAGCGCAATCGCGATCACGGGCTGCCCAGTCGCTCGAGAGACCGTAATATTGACTCTCGCTGATGCTGGCAAACCAATCGTTAAAGGCAAGCACGTCTTTTCCTCGAAGCTCAAGCACGTCAGGATAGCCGTCCTGATCGGAGTCGGTAACGTTTGGGGCTGCGACAATTCCGATGCTCGAGAGTGCACAGACAACCAGAATCAAACACCAGAATTTCATTACCTAGAGTTTAAGCCCAGTTTTGAAAATGTAATGAGGAAAATCAATCATGTTGTGGCTCACCAAGCTTTTGCTAGCACTTGCACAATGTTGCCCGAATAAAACCTGTATTCTAGACTCATGAAAGTTGGAGGATATTGAATGCGAATTAATCCGTGGTTGGTCTTACTTGCGCTAATTGCCGTTGTGTGGCTGGTAAATGCTGGCTCGAGCTTCGGTGGGAATCGCACCGTTTCGTATGACACGTTTGTGACGTGGATCAAAGAGGGCAAAGTGCGCCAAGTGGTGATTACCGAAAATCGGGTGGATATTCAGTTGCAGGTACCCGAAAAAGCGACCACGACCAACGGTCAAGAGGTTGCGGCAAGCTCGAGTTACACCGCAACGCTGCCGCCCGTCGAGGCTCGAGATGCCGATTTGATGTCGAGCCTGATTAAGGCTGAGGTCAAGATCGTGCCGCAAAATCCCTCACAGTGGTTGCCGCTCTTGAGCGCATTTTTGCCAGTTGTCATCATGCTCGGGTTTTTCTGGTTTATTTTCATGCGCAGTCAGGGCGGGCAGGGGCAAGTCATGCAGTTTGGGCAATCTCGAGCCAAACAATACGGCAAGGAACGCAAGGTCAGCACCACGTTTGCCGATGTTGCGGGTCACGAAGAGGTCAAACGCGAACTGGTTGAGGTTGTGGATTTCCTGAAAAACCCGGGCAAGTACCATGCCATCGGCGCAGAAATTCCGAAGGGCGTGTTGCTGGTCGGACCTCCTGGCACGGGCAAAACCTTGCTGGCAAGGGCTGTGGCAGGTGAGGCTGGCGTACCTTTTTTCACGGTCAGTGCCTCAGAATTTATGGAAATGTTCGTCGGCGTCGGCGCGTCAAGGGTTCGGAGTTTATTCGATGATGCCCGCAAAGCCGCTCCCGCGATTATTTTTATTGACGAACTTGACAGCATTGGTCGCAAACGCGGCGCTGGCATCGGCGGCGGACACGACGAGCGCGAGCAAACTTTAAACCAGATTTTGACCGAAATGGACGGTTTTGACAAAACCACCAGCCTGATCGTGATGGCAGCCACCAACCGCCCAGACATTCTGGATTCGGCATTGTTGCGTCCAGGTCGTTTTGACCGCCAAGTTACGGTGGGTTTACCGAGCCTGAAAGAACGCGAGAGCATCTTGCAAGTTCACATGCGCAACAAACCAATTGATGCCAGCGTTCAAGTGCCGCAATTGGCACTCATGACCCCAGGGATGAGCGGCGCAGATTTGAAGAACTTGACCAACGAAGCCGCGCTCGAGGCAGCCAGAAAAGCCAAAACCACGATTGGACAAGACGATTTTGGGCGGGCGTTTGACAAGATCACGCTTGGTTTGGAACGCTCGAGCCTCGTGTTAACCCAAGAATTCAGGAAAATGACCGCGTATCACGAGGCGGGTCACGCCGTGATTTCGCAGGTGCTCGAGCATTCCATGAAACCCATCAAGATCAGCATTGTACCAAGGGGTCGGACGCTTGGCGTTGCGATGTACGCCCCGATGGACGAAGTTCAGACCCTGGACATTTCCAAGGAACGCGCCGAAGCCATGTTGACCAGCGCCTTCGGTGGACGCGCCGCCGAGGAAGATTTTATCGGCAGCGTCGGCGCGGGTGCGAGCAATGACTTCCAACAAAACTTGAATCTTGCACGCCGCATGGTGCTCGAGTGGGGCATGGGCGACCGTCTTAAAAACATTGCTTGGGGCAACGGTTCGCAGTCACCCATTTTCTTGGGCGAGCAAATCATGAGCCGTGCCGAGGTCAGCGAAGAAACCGCCAAAATGATCGACGAGGACATCCGCGATATTCTCGAGCGCACCTACAAGGACGCCAAACGCATTTTGCACGAGTACGCCCAAGCCATGCACGACGTGGCAGCAGCACTTCTCGAGAACGAAATTATTACGGGCGATGTGGTTCGGGATGCGGTAGACCGCGTGAAACGAACGATAGATGTGAATTTGACCCCAGCTTAAATTTCGCAGAACTACAGTGCGCTCCTCTCGGGGGGGCGCATTTTTTATGGTTTGGAAATTTGAGAATTGACGAAACCAAAAGCCGAAAAGCGTTCGTTTTGCCAGACGGCATTCAAATCTTCATGGTAAAGCAATTGAAAATTTTGCTCGAGATAGCCAGCATCTGTTTCGCGCCTTTGATTGAAGGCTTGCACAAACATGTCGCGGCACGAAACTTCGCAGATTGCATCAAATTGGAACAAACGATGCAGCATGCCGTTGGGTCGCCAGGGTTTACTGAGCATGAGGGCTTGCATTTTGGTTTCGGTCAAACTCGAGCCGTAAAAACCGGCAACGACCAACAGTAACGCGATGCTCGAGAGCGAAATCTTGCTGCCCCAACCTGTCCAGTTAAACGTCTCGAGATGGGCGCTGAGTGCCCCCAGGAAGGCGAGCAGTGAAGCGGCAGGAGCAACGCCGCAACATGCCAAAGCGAGCAGCGAGAATGCACCTCTGAGGTCAACGTAAGAAACAAGGCGATGCCCAAACCCAACCAGGGAAAAAAATGCGAGCGGAACAGACACGAGGCTCATTAACAATGTGAACAAAACCGCAAATGCCAATCCAGGCAAGACCAAGAATCGTAAAGCTCGAGTGTCAAAACTTGAAGCGATTAAAGACCAGAACAATGAACTGGCAGAAAAAAGTGCCGCAAACAATACAAAATGCCACGGCAACCATAACGCCATGCGGTGATAGACCACCAACAAAACCGTGGGCGCAAGGATTCCAAAAACCACCGCGAACCTGCGAGATTGCAAAAACTTAAGCATCATCAACTCCTGTTGCCAAACCTTAGCAACAGCTTGATGAGCAAAAACTCATGAGTTCAGCGTTTCTCGAGCGCCAAGCGAACCAACCGAGCGCACAATTCTGGATAACTGACGCCCGCCGCCCGCCAAAGTTGCGGGTACATGCTGGTGCGGGTGAAACCGGGCATGGTGTTGATTTCATTCAAGAACACCTCGCCAGTCTCGGGCAGGTAAAAAAAATCGACCCTCGAGAGTCCAGCGCAATCAAGCGCTCTGAAGGCTTTCAGCGCCAAATCTTGAATGGTTTTGGAAACCTCGGGCGGAATGTTGGCTGGGATATGCATTTCGGCGCGACCCTCGAGGTATTTGGTGTCGTAATCGTAAAACTCTGAGTCAAACGTCAATTCGCCCACAGGACTGACTTCAGGGTTGTCGTTGCCGAGAATGGCAACTTCAACCTCTCGTGGTTTCGTTCCCGCGCTGGCTTCGACAATCACACGACGGTCAAACGAAAACGCAAACTCGAGGGCGGTTACAAGTTCGGATAAATCACGGGCTTTGGAAATCCCAACGCTCGAGCCGAGGTTGGCGGGTTTCACAAACACAGGCAGTCCAAGTGATTTGAGTTTCTCGAGCACCGCGTTTTTGTCGCCAGCAAATTCTGAACGCGTGACAAGTTGATACGGTACTTGTGGAATGTCATGCGCTGCCAGCACCGATTTCATCATGATCTTGTCCATGCTGACCGCGCTGCCCAAGACCCCAGAACCAACAAACGGAATACCCGCCAGTTTTAACAAGCCTTGCACCGTGCCGTCCTCGCCGTTTGGACCATGCAAAATCGGGAAGACCACATCGAAATTTTCGGCACTGGCGGCACTGTGAAGCACCAACTCGCCACCAGACTCAGCACTCCCCTGCTCGAGCGCCTGACGGGTTTCGGAACTGGGAAGCCACTTGCCCTGTTTGGAAATAATGATCGGTGTGACCTCAAATTGATCGGCTGGTAGCGCCTCGAGCACGCTTTTGGCAGAGTTAAGACTGACCTCGTGCTCTTCGGATTGACCGCCAGCCAGCAACAAAAGCCGAATTTTAGGGTTTGAATTCACTGTGACAGTCTCGAGGGTGAGTATGAGTGAATTGTGAATATAGAATCGTTGGCGAAAACAGAAATGCAAAAGCTCAACATGAAACCGTCTCGAGCACGAATGGCGGCGAGACGGTTTTTAGATTTACAATTTTATAGTGTTAATCAAAGAACTCGAGCTACAACTTATCTACCGATTTCATCCCAGATTACATCGGGAATCGTCACGACATTATCTGGCGGCAAGTCAGTAAACACGCCGTAACTGATCGTGTACGTTCCAGGAACGACCCGCCCGAGGTTAAACGTGTTACCTTCGAGTTTCCAGTTGACGGCGGTCGTCAGGTTGTTGACCAGACCTTGCACGATTGGGTTTGGACGACGCACGGCAGGACTCGAGCCGCCAGACGGCAGTTGATCGATCACGCGCAAATTTTCGACAATGCGTTCTACGGTCACGGTCAAATTGACGATATAACCCAAATTGTCCTGCGAGAAACTCTTTTGCACCCGTACCGCACCCTTGTTGACATCGGTCACTCGAGCCACGGTCACGCCAGCAGGAGGCAAGACGCGCACCGAGCCGTCCACACTCAAACCGACTGGATCAAGATTGGCAGTCACTATTCCAGAACTGCACACTCGAGCCGGAATTTGCAGGCTTGCTGGTCGTCCAGCCTGCATGTCGCTCGTGCCCTCGAGCACATTGACACTGCTGATGCCAGCCGGCAATTTTAACGACAACGTGACCGGAATCGGGTACGGAAAATCTGTGGTGGCAGAGGCAGTCAAAAGCGTTTGCGCACAAGGCGCGACCACATTTGGCGCAATCTCGAGTTTGAGGTTGGTGAACACGCGGTATTCGATGGTGACTTTGGTCGTTTGATTGTCCACGACCGTACCACTACCAGGGGCGGTGACAGAACCAGGAAGGGGAGTTGGCGAGACCGGGTAATCATTGGGTGACAATGGCAACGTCACAGGCGTTTTGAGTGTCAAACCTGCCACCTTCACCGGAATTCCCTCAAGCGGCACGCGCTTTTTGCCAATCAGTGCAACAGTTTCGACCACCAGCGTTCCCAAAATTTGCCGTGCCACAAAACGTACTCGACCCGCTCCAGGTGAAATTCTGACTTGCGTCGGAGAGACGACCGTGCCGCCGCCCGAAAGGATGCTGGCACTGACTGGTACATAACCTTTGGGCAACGTTGGACCCGTTTGGCGTTCATCATCACCCTCCAAAGTGTAGCCCGCTCCAGGAATCACTCGACCATTCTGATCAACGACTTCAACCACCAGAGGCTCGAGCAATTTGGCTTCGGGCGGCGCGATAAAGGCGGGCAGGTCGGCAAAGACGGGATCGTTTCCAGCACGCAATTTGAAATTAAACGCATTCGAGTATTGCTTGGTGGTCGCCACAATTCGCGCCAAAATCGTCCATTCACCGACCAGATTGCTGGTGATTTGAAACGAATCGGTGGCATTTTTGTTGTTCTCCGACGAGGTGAGTTTGCGGCGAACACCGTCTGGCGAAACCACAAAAAGCTCGAGTTCGGTGATGCCGTCGGCATCGTAATTGGTCAAGTCGAAACGCTTGCCGAGCAAAGAATCTGGAACGCGAACTTTCGCCGCCAGCAAATCTGTGCCAGGCACACCGCGAGCGTTGACGGTGAATTGCGCGGCTTGCACGCTATAAGGCGGGGCAACCCTTACCGCGAACGCATTTTTGCCCTGACCAAATGAGGCAATTTTCAGGTTGTACGTGCCCGCCGCAGGTGCAGCGCCTATCAAACGCTCCCACAAATGCTTTTGGGTGGTGTTGTATTTGCGCTCGAGCACTTTCGCGCCGTTGCTGCCGGTCAGGCTAAACGTGGTGGAAAACGGTAAATTTTTGCCGTAAATCTCGTCACCGTAATAACCATTGGCGGCGCGACCATTGACATAATCGTTCAAATTCAAGCCTGGGCTATAAACCTCGAGGTTTAAGGGCGCGTCAACTCCCTGCGGCACAACGATGCGGTAATCTTCGGTCGGGGTTGCCCAAGTGAAATCTGCACCAACACTAGCCATTGGCAGACCGCCGCCCGCCTGTGCCAGAGCGCTGCTTGCACCAAGCAAGAGTGTGGTCAAAATGCCTGTGGTGGTTCGATTGAGACTCGAGCGCCAATAGTTCAAAAAGTTTCGTTTCATCCGCCTCTAGTTTAGCGAATTCGGTGGGTGAATGTATATCCTTAAATAATGTGTAAGGTCACAATACCGCGCCAAATCCGTGCTGA
>JAYTKL010000054.1:0-1059 GCA_043730305.1 Deinococcales bacterium
CTGACCAGCACTTTTAACTTGCTGCGCTCGAGGTTGACTTCAGACACAATGCCTGTGAAATCGCTGAACGGTCCCGCCGTGACGCGCACGGTGTCGCCCTCTTTGAAGGTGGCTTTGACCTTGACTTTTTCTTTTTTGTTGCCCATCACGCCCATGCCCTCGAGAATCCTGTTGATCTCCTCGGGTGAGAGTGGGAACAAATCGCTTGGGCTGCGCGGGTTTTTCGTGCCGACAAAACCAGTCACGCCCTGAGTGCCGCGAACGACCTCCCAGGCTTCATTGAGTTTGTCAGGCTCGAGTTCGTCATCGACATCCATTTGCACAAAAATATAACCTTGATAGGTTTTTCGTTTAACGGTTTCTTTTTTGCCGCCCTCTTTGTGCTCAATCGCATCTTCGGTTGGAATTAAGACCTGAAAGATTTTCGTGCCGAACATGCCAAGCGCCCTCGAGCGACTTTCGATGTTTAAGGCAACTTTGTCTTCGTAACCAACGTAAGTATGAACCGAGTACCATTCGATTGCCATTACAGAACCGTCCTGACGAACAAACCGAACACCAGATCGAGAATCCACAACAAGATGGTGAACCCAATCACAAAAATCAGTACGGTTTGCGTGCCTTGAATGACTTCATCCCGCGTGGGCCAGTTGACCTTGCGGAGTTCTTCATAGGATTCGCGGAAGTACGAGATCATGCCGTTCATTTTGACTCCTGAAACTCGAGGTTGAGAATCTCAACCAAATGAAGGCTTAAATCTTCTGTTCTTTAAAAACCACGTGCTTGCGCACAACAGGATCGTATTTTTTGATCTCGAGTTTTGCGGTGGTGTTGCGGCGGTTCTTCTCACTTGCGTAGAAGTACCCCGTGCCTGCCGTCGAAACGAGCTTGATAATGATGCGTGGACCGTCTTTTGCCATAAAATTTCTCCTTCCCTCCCCCGCTCGAGAGACTCTCGAAAGGGGTGTGTTGCGCCTAAAGCACAACTAACGGGTGTTTTGATGCTCGAGTTTTCACCTCGAGTTTCTAACTTTAGCATTCTAACCCAAAAATAGCTGT
>JAYTKL010000055.1:0-2556 GCA_043730305.1 Deinococcales bacterium
AGAACACGCAATTCGCTCGATTCGGAATTGATTTTAAAGCTGAAACGCTGAATAAATTCGCCGTCTTTGGTAAAACGCTGAACTTGACGGTTGCCGTAATCGAGCACGTAAACAAAACCGTCGCTGCCTGCGATCACATTGCGCGGATCATCGAAAGTGCCGCGCCCCGTGCCACGACCACCAAATTTGGAAATGAACTGCCCCTCGAGCGTGAAGCGTTGCACCATGCAAGCCTCGCTGTCGAGCACGTAAACTTGATCCCAGGGCGCGACGCTGATCGCAGCGGGGTATAAGAAATCACCGGGTTTCATGCCGTAATTTCCAAAGGCACTCAGTTCAACACCGTTGGGGTCGAGCTTGCGAATCATTTTTGGACTGCTCTCGCCGGCGCGGTATTCAAAAACCGCCGCGAACAGGTTTAATTCCCTGTCGGCTGCGACCGCGACTGGCGCGGCGGGAAATTTGTCTGCACCCTGCCCGATGCTCGAGAGGCTGCGCTCGAGGTTGCCTTTGCCGTCCAGAATTCGTAAGGGTCCTTTGCGGGAATTGAGGCTGACCACCAGTTGCACCGGTCCATCAAGGCTGCTGCTTCCCTCGAGAAGTCCCACGTCAACGGCTTCGATCACTTCGTTTAACGATGCGCGTTTTTCGGGGTCTTTTTCGATCATGCGCATGACCAAATCGTTCAGTTTTTGGCTAACCTCGAGATTGACCTGACGTGGCGGGGTTGGGGTTTGAAAAATTTGAGCTTGAACCACGGCTTCGTAACCGCCTTTAAACGCGGTGACGCCCGTGACCATTTCGTAAAACACCAGTCCAAGGCTGTAAATGTCGGTGCGGTGATCAATTTTTAAGCCTCGGGCTTGTTCTGGACTCATGTAAACCGGGGTGCCAACTCGAGCGCCAGTCATGGTCAGACGGGTCAAAACCTTACCGGCGGCAATGCCGAAATCCATCAGTTTCACGCCGTTCGGTTCGATGCTGGGCGGATTGAAACCCATTGCAGACTTGGTGACCATGATGTTGCCCGGTTTGATGTCGCGGTGAATGATGCCCTGCTTGTGAATGTAGCGCAGCGCATCGGCGGTGGCTCTTAAGACCATCGTGCTGTGCTCGAGGGTCAAGCGTCTGGTTTCGATCAGGCTCTCTAAACTTTCGCCCTCGACAAATTCCATGCTGATAAAGTGGGTTGTGCCTTCGTTGCTGTGCTCGAAGACTTTGATGATGTTTGGGTGGTTCAGGCGCATCAAGACTTCGGCTTCGCGGTGAAAACGGCGCACGAATTTTGCGTCGGCAACAAATTTTTCTTGCGGAATTTTGAGTGCCACAATTTTGGAATCGTCTTTGCGCAGTGCACGGTAGACCGTTGCCATGCCGCCAATGCCCACGCGATCGCGAAGCTCATACCTCGAGAGGTTGGAGTTGCCCTCGCCTTTGAGGTTGTTGGCGTTGACCCCAGCCAAGGTTGGGGCGCGGTTGGATTCGCGCGAATTGTTACGACGTTTATTGGCTCGAGGGCGGGCGTAAGCCGTTCCGAGTGGCACGAGCGACGAAACCAGAATCATGGCGGCAATGACCAAACTGGCGTCGGCACGGTGCGGGTTTGAAATCCCGCCGCTGAACGCTGGGTTTTGCGCCAAGAAAAACAGCGCAATTGCAAAAACCAAACCCGTACCACCCGCCACGAGCGTGGTCAGGATGGCGGGTAAACGCCAGAAAATAAACACGGCAAAGGCAAACAAGCTCAGCAGCAAGATAGTGGTCATGTCATCACCTGCGCGATCACACCCGTAATGTTATCGGGTCCACCACGTTGATTGGCTAGACCAATAAAATACTCGAGCGCCATTTGCAGTGCCGAGCCACGGTTGAGTTCGTCTAAAAATTCGTCAATACGCACTTGGTTGTGCAGCCCGTCACTGGTCAAAATAAATGTATCACCCGTTGAAATCGGGAAGCTGAGTACGTCAACCGCCACCTGTGGTCGCGTGCCGAGTGCTCGAGCCAAAAGGTTTCGGTATTGATGATTTTCGGCTTGTTCGCGTGTCAAAATGCCCTTTTCGACCTGTTCTTCGACCCAGGAATGGTCTTTGCTGATTTGTTGAACCTGCCCTTTGCGCACCAGATGCGCCCTCGAATCACCGACATGCCCCAGAATACCCTTTCGCTCGTACAAGATGAGCACCGTCAGGGTTGTGCCCATGCCGTCACGTTCTGGAAACTCGAGCGCGGTTTTGTAAATTGTACGGTTCGCCGCCTGAATGCTTTTCTCCAAGGCTTTCTCGAGCGGAATGGCGGCGTTGCCATTCGCCACAAATTCGACGTAGTCACTGATGGCTTTGGTCACCACGTCGACCGCGATTTTGCTGGCGTACTCACCGGCGGCAGCGCCGCCCATACCGTCAGCCACAGCCAAAAACACCAAAAGTCCTTTGGTGGTCTGGAAGGTTTTGACCCGGTGATAGTCTTCGTTTGAATCGCGCACGCGACCCACGCTAGAACCATGTCCGAAATTAACTCCTGGTCGTGTCTGCAACGCTCACCTCGAGAAATCTT
>JAYTKL010000056.1:0-9621 GCA_043730305.1 Deinococcales bacterium
TTGATTTCCAGAGGTTGGTGGAATAACTTGCTCGAGGGCGATATTCGTTCCGCGATCAAAGAAAAAGGTTTGAAGGTGATTGATCTTAAAGAAAGTGATGTGATGCCAGTTCCCAAAGAAGCTGATGCCATCAATCCGAGTGCATGAACAAGTCTTGCGACCTCGAGTTTTTGGGTTCTTTTTTGGCTCAAGTCCTGATTTTACAAGCGGACAACCGAAGGTCAAAAGAATTGTCGGGCTTGGATCTCAACGCCAGTCATGGCTCGAGCGTTGAACTGAGATTTGAGCCAAACGCACCATCATTGTTCACCTTGAAAATCAACAGAAACGTGGATTAAAACCATGATCAGTGTTCAAAAAACTTTTCCCTGGAACAATCCTGTGCAATTCAAATCATTTGCGCCAGGTGGTAATAATTTGCCGATTCGGGATTTGATTTTTAGTCTCGAGCGTTTGGAGCAGCACGCTCAAGAACTGGCGGGCAGTCAAACCCTGCTGACCGATCCTCGGCGTGGTCGCGGGTTGTCGAGACGGGTTCGGGAAAATGCGCGGGTGCTGACCGAAGCGTACCGTTCAATCGTCGAGGCGATTCGTTTGGAACGTCCGATCACGCCCGCAGCCGAGTGGTTGGTGGACAATTTTTTTGTGGTTGATGAGCAATTGCGCGAAATTGTCAAAGATTTGCCGAGCGGTTTTTACAAGAAATTGCCCAAGCTTCAAAACGGCAAACTCGAGCGCTACCCGCGCATTTTTGGGCTGGCGTGGGAATTTGTGGCGCACACCGACTCTCATTTTGACCTGGATGTTTTGACGCGCTTTATAGGTGCTTACCAGCAAACCACAACCCTCGAGATTGGTGAGTTGTGGGCGTTGCCGATCACTCTGCGAATTGTGATGCTCGAGAATTTGCGCCGCGTCTCTGAACGGGTCGTGGCGGCACGGGCCTGGCGCGAAGAGGCGGATGCCTTTAGCGATGAGTTACTTGGACTGAACGGGCGTCTGGCGCAACCGCTCTGGTTGATGTTCAAGCGTCTCGAGCGCCGAGAATTGCCGCGTCCATTTGTGGTGCAACTGATTCAACGAATGCGCGACAAGGGCGAGACAGCCTACCAAATGATTCGCCTTCTCGAGCCGCGCCTGGCGGATTTGGGAACCACCAGCGACCAAACCGTGCACGAAGAGTACCAATCACAAACCGCCTCGAGCGTCACGGTGCGCAACATCATCACCAGCATGAGGCTCATTTCCAACATTGACTGGGCAGATTTTTTTGAATCGGTCAGTTTGGTGGACACGGTGTTGCAACAAAGCCCCGTTTTTGCCGCCTCAGATTTTGCCACCCGAGACCGTTACCGTCATGCGGTCGAGGAGCTGGCAAGGGGTTGTGATTACTCTGAGGTTAGGGTGGCAGAACACGCGCTGCAATTGGCGTCTGCGTTTGCTCCTAGCCAGGATGCGCTTAAAAACGAGCAAGCCGAACCTAAACGTTTCAAAGACCCAGGTTATTACCTGATTTCGGGCGGACGGCACTTGCTCGAGCGGGCTTTAAAATACAAGCTTCCGATCAGCACTTGGTGGCTGCGCACGTACATGCCTGCGACCATGTTCTGGTACGTGTCCACGATCGCTGGCATCAGCGCGTTGCTGCTGGCAATCGGTTTTCTGGCGCTGCAACCCGAGGTTGGTCTGCTCGAGCGGGTCTTGCTCGGGTTGCTGCTGCTGATTCCCGCCTCGGATTTGGGCATTGCACTGGTCAACAGTTATGTCACCGCCAGCCTTGCCCCGCGCACGCTGCCCAAACTCGAATTGAAAGCTGGCGTGCCTGTGCCACTGCGCACCGTGGTCGCCGTGCCAACCTTGTTCACGTCTCCAGCCCAGATTCTCGAGGAATTTGAACAGCTCGAGGTGCGTTACCTTTCCAATTCCGACGGCGAGGTTTACTTTGCCTTATTAAGCGATTTCACCGATGCCAAACAACAGGTCATGCCAAACGACGAGGGTTTGCTTGAGGTGGCGGTGCAGGCGGTCAATGACCTGAATGCACGTTATCAACCGCCGCTCGAGGTTGGAGTCGCAGATTCGGGATCACCGCGTTTTTTTTTGTTCCACCGAGAACGACGCTGGAGCGAAACTGAGCAAGTCTTCATGGGTTGGGAACGCAAGCGCGGCAAACTCCACGAGTTCAACCGTCTGCTGCGCGGCGCAACCGACACCAGTTTTATTCCGTTAGAAACGCCCAAATTGCCAGACGAGGTTCGTTTTGTCATCACGCTCGATGCTGACACGCGCCTACCTCGAGGTTCGGTCAAACGGCTGGTCGGCGCGATGGCGCACCCGCTCAACCGCCCGCGTTTTGATGCCGCCACCAACCGCGTGGTTGAAGGTTATGCCGTCTTGCAGCCGCGCATCACCCTGTCACTGCCTGTTGAACGGGAAGGTACATTGTTTCAACAGGTTTTCTCGAGCCACGCGGGCATGGATCCGTATGCCAGCGCGGTGTCCGATGTTTACCAAGATTTGTTTGGCGAGGGCAGCTTTGCCGGCAAGGGCATTTACGATGTGGACGCTTTTGAACGCGCGATGCAGGGTCGCGTGCCAGAATCAACGCTTTTAAGCCACGACCTGTTCGAGGGTTTGTTCGCTCGAGCGGGCTTACTGAGCGATGTCGAACTGGTCGAGGAGTACCCATCGCATTACGGTGTTCATGCGGCGCGTCAGCACCGTTGGGTACGCGGTGATTGGCAATTGCTGCCCTGGATTTTGTCGCCAAAAGCCCCGATCATGCTGCTCGGACGCTGGAAGTTGCTCGATAACTTGCGGCGCAGCCTCTCGCCGATTGCGTTTTTGAGTTTGCTGGTTGCGGGCTGGCTCGCCCCTGGCATCAATGCTGGGGTTTGGACGGGCTTTTTATTGACCGTTTTCGCCTTCCCGGCTTTAATGCCCTTTCTGACCGCTTTGCGACCACCCAATTGGGGTGTCTCGAGGCGCAGTTACTTGCTGTCTTTGCGCGAAAAATTGAGTTTAAGTCTTTTGCAACTCGCCCTCAATTTGACCCTGCTGGCGGATCAGGCGTATCTGATGCTCGACGCGATTTTCCGCACACTCTGGCGTTTGCTGGTCTCGCACAGGAGGTTGCTCGAGTGGCGTACCGCCGCCCAAGCCAAATCTGGCGCGACCCTCGAGTTGAGCGGGTTTTACCGCGCCATGATTGCCGCGCCGGTGTTGGCAATTTTGATTGAGATGCTCATTTTGGGGCTTCGACCAAGCGTTTGGGCGTACGCCTTGCCATTTCTGGTCGTCTGGGCAGTCTCGCCCATTGTGGCTTACATGGCGAGCCTTCCCCGTACCAAAACCGAGCTTGATCAGTTGCCAGCCGCCGATCAAGTTTTTTTGCGCGATGTGGCGCGAAGGACTTGGCGTTATTTTGAACGCTTCGTCGGACCCGATGACCATTACCTCGCGCCCGATAATTTTCAGCAAGACCCGCAAGCCAAAATTGCGCACCGTACATCACCTACAAATGTCGGTTTGGCGCTGTTATCAACCATATCCGCCCACGATTTTGGTTGGATCGGACGCTTTGAAACCATCGAACGCTTGGAACTCAGTTTTGACTCCATCGAACGGCTTGAATTGTTTCGCGGGCATCTGTTCAACTGGTATGACACCCAGAGCTTGCAGCCGCTCGAGCCGCGTTACGTGTCCACGGTGGACAGCGGCAATCTGGCGGGGCATTTGGTTGCCCTCTCGCAATCGTGTTTTGAACTGACCAGCCAACCCCTGCTGGGCGTTTGGATTTTTGAGGGTTTGCGCGACGCCTTACGCCAAGCCCGCGCTGCCGCCATACAACTCGAGAAAAATTTGCCGTCATTTACTGCCAAACCGACGCTCGAGGTGCTTGTTCAACTCGAGGAGACCATGAGCGACCTGCCAAGCGACATCAGCCAATGGGCGGTGAAGCTCGAGGTTTTGGATTCGCTGATCTCTGGTTTGCTGACCAGTTTCGAGACGCAATTTGTGGCAAGCGATCAAGCCCAGATCAGCGAATTGTTGTACTGGACTCGAGCCGTGCAAGCCAGTGTCCGTAGCCAGCGGCGCGATCTGAGCATCCTGATGCCCTGGGCGAACCAGACTTTTATTGACTCTGGTTTGAGTGGTTTGTCACTGCAAAGTTTGCTCGAGCGCCAAGATTTGATTCGTCAAGAGCTGATCGCGCTGCCCAACAGTTCAAACTTGCTCGAGTTGTTCAATCGGGGCGTTCAACAAACGACACAACTGATGGCTCGTTTTGAAAAATTGGCGCAACGTTCAGAGGCATTGTTTGCCCAGATGGATTTCAAATTTTTGTTTGACGACGTTAAAAAATTGTTCTCGATCGGTTTTGATGTTTCCAACCATCGTCTCGATCCCAGTTTTTACGATCTATTGGCGTCAGAGGCGCGATTGACCAGCTTTATTGCGATTGCCAAGGACGAAGTCCCAACCTCGCACTGGTTTCACCTCGGGCGCGAACTGACGCCGATCAGTCGCGGCACGGCGCTGGTGTCATGGACGGGTTCGATGTTTGAATACCTGATGCCGCGTCTGGTCATGCACGCCCCAAAAGGCAGCCTGCTCGAGGAAACCTGCGATCTGGTGGTGCGCGGTCAAATCGCGTACGGCGCAAGGCGCAGCGGACCGTTTCAGACCGTGCCTTGGGGGGTTTCCGAATCGGCGTTTGCGGCGCGGGACTTGGCGCTCAATTACCAGTATTCGGCGTTTGGCGTGCCAGGTCTGGGCTTGAAGCGCGGACTCGGCGACGACCTTGTGATCGCGCCGTACGCCAGCGCTCTGGCGGCAATGGTTGACCCTGTGGCGTCAAGCAAAAATCTCAGGCAGCTCGAGGCGATGGGCGCCAGTGGTACTTACGGTTTTTATGATGCGCTGGATTTTACCGCCTCGAGAATCCCTGAAGGAAGGCGCTTTTTAGCTGTCCAAAACTTTATGGCACACCATTCGGGCATGACCCTGGTGGCACTGGGCAATGTGCTCTTGGATGACCGCATGGTCAAACGCTTCCACGCCGATTTGCGCGTGCAATCCGCCGAATTGTTGCTGCAAGAACGCACCCCTCGAGACGCCACGGTTGATCGTCCGCGCAGCGAGGCGGTGTCAATCAGTCTGCCTTCAAGCCTCGATCCTTCACTGCCTGGCGAGCGCAGTTTCCGTTCGATTCGGGATTCCACAGGGCAGACGCATTTGCTTTCCAACGGTCGTTACACCGTCATGCTGACCGTGGCGGGCGCGGGTTTCAGCCGTTGGAATGATCTGGCGGTCACGCGTTGGCGCGAGGATGCCACCAAAGACCCGGACGGCAGTTATATTTTTGTGCGGGCATTGCCAGAGGTTTCACGCAGCGGCACAGAATCTGAGGATGAGGCTCGAGTTTTTTCTGCCACGCCGCAACCTTTCGGTCTCGAGCCAGAACATTTCGAGGCACGATTTTTTGAAGATCGCGCCGAATTCTTGCGCCGCGACGGGGTGTTTGAATCCAAACTCGAGGTGATTGTCTCGCCAGAAGATGACGCCGAATTGCGCCGTTTGACCATCACCAACCACGATTCCAGAGCCAGAACTTTAGAGATCACCTCGTACAGCGAGGTGGTGCTGACCCAGACCGCCACCGACGACGCCCACCCAGCTTTTGCCAAGTTATTTGTGCAGACCGAATTTGTCCCTGGTATCGGGGTATTGCTTGCCACGCGCCGTCCGCGTTCTCCCGAAGAGCCTCGGGTTTGGGCGGCACACATGGCGGCGCTTGAGGAGGTCAGGCTCGAGAATGGCAAGCTGGACGTGACCGAAATGGATTTGCACAGCATCAACCCGCCACAGTTTGAAACCGACCGCGCCTGTTTTCTGGGACGCGGGCGCGACATCCGTCAAGCCCAGGCGATCTTGCGTGAGGGTCAACTCTCAAAGTCGGTCGGCGCGGTGCTCGACCCAATTTTTAGCTTGCGCCACGCGGTGCGCCTGCAACCAGGAGCCACGGCTCGCATCACCTTTAACACTTTAATCTCTAACACTCGAGAAGCCGTGCTGGAAATGGCAGACCGTTACCGCGACCAGAAATCTTTTGAGCGCGGTCTGGCGCTGGCGTGGACTCGGGCGCAGGTCGAACTGCATTTTCTGGGGATAGCGCCCGACGAGACGCACACCTTTCAGCGCCTTGCCAGCAATGCCCTGTACCTGAACAAAAGTTTGCGGGCATCCAATGAGGTCTTGCTGCAAAATACCCTTCCACAGTCTGGCTTGTGGCGTCACGGCATCTCTGGCGATCTGCCAATCGTGCTGGTCAGAATTGACGATGCCGCCGACCTCGAGATTGTCCGCCAACTCTTGCGGGCGCACGAATACTGGCGTGCCAAGCGGGTCAAAATTGATCTGGTGATTCTCAACGAACAAGCCACCTCGTACATGCAAGAGCTGCAAGACGCCATTCTTGGTTTGGTGCGCTCGAGTCAGATGACCGCTCGCAGCGAGTACGCCGCCAATGGCAGTGTTTATACCTTGCGTGCCGATCTGCTCTCGAGCACCGAGCACATTCAGTTGCGCAGCGTGGCAAGGGCGGTGCTTTTAAGCCATCAGGGCAGCCTGAGCGATCAGGTTGTACGCACCCCGACCCCCGCGCCTTTGGTGGCAAGCCCAAGGTCACTCATTCCCCGCACCGTCTCGAGTGCATTCTCTAACTTGGGTCAAAGGTTCAGCCGCCGTCCTGTTGGCTTGCCGCGCAGCAATTTGGTGCGCCGTCCAGACCTCGAGTTTTTCAACGGCTTCGGCGGGTTTTCCAAAGACGGTCTTGAATATGTGATTGTGCTTCACGAAGACCTCTGGACGCCTGCACCCTGGATCAACGTCGTTGCCAATCCGAACATTGGTTTTACGGTGTCCGAACTGGGTGCGGGTTACACCTGGACGCAGAACAGCCGCGAGAACAAACTCACCCCCTGGTCGAACGATCCTGTATCAGACCCAGTGGGCGAGGTGATTTACATTCGTGACGAGGAAACGTTCGAGGTTTTCAGTGCCACACCCTTACCCACCCGCGAATTGACCGAGACGTACACCGTGCGGCACTCTCAGGGTTACAGCAGTTTTGAAAACCAAACCCACGGCTTGCATCTCGAGCTAACGCAATTTGTGCCAATTGATGACCCAGTAAAATTGTCGCGTTTGATCATCGAAAATACTTCTGGTAAACCGCGCAAACTCTCCGTCACGGCGTACCTCGAGTGGGTGCTTGGTGTCAGGCGCGAAGCCAGCGCCCCGTACATCATCACCGAACAGGACGCGCAAACCAAAGCGCTTTTTGCCCGCAATCCCTGGAGCGAAGAATTTGCCAACCGCACCGCCTTTGCCGACCTGATGGTGCAATGGCAAAATGGCAAGACCATTCGTTTCACCTGTGACCGCACAGAATTTATGGGTCGTCACGGCAGCCTCGAGAATCCTGCGGCATTGCAACCGGGCGGCAAGCTCAGCGGCAGGGCGGGCGCAGGTTTTGACCCCTGCGCCGCCCTGCAAACCAACATTGATCTGGGCATTGGTGAACGTATCGAGGTGGTGTTTATGCTGGGCGAAACCCAAACTCGAGAGGTGGCAATTGCACTTATTGAACAGTACCGACGCTCGGACATCGGCGCGGTCTTGGAACTGGTCAAACGCCACTGGCAGCACACCCTCGAGCTGGTGCAAGTCAACACGCCAGACCATGCCATGAATTTGATGCTCAACCGTTGGCTGCCGTATCAAACGCTTTCATCGCGCATTTACGCCCGAACCGGTTTTTATCAGGCGGGCGGCGCATTCGGCTTCCGCGATCAATTGCAAGACACGATGGCATTGGCGGGCATCAAACCCGATCTGGCAAGGGCGCAAATTCTTCGCGCCGCCAGCCGTCAGTTTCTCGAGGGCGACGTGCAACACTGGTGGCATCCGCCAAGTGGACGCGGCGTGCGCACCCGCATCAGCGACGACCTGATCTGGTTGCCTTATGCAATCACGCATTATCTCGAGGTGACAGGGGACACCAGCATTCTTGACCAAACCGCCAATTTTATTGAAGGCGAACGCCTGCTGCCAGGACATGAAGATTCGTACTTCAACCCAGCCGTCTCGGGTTTGCAAGCAACGGTTTTTGAACATGCCGCTCGAGCGCTCGATTACAGCCTGTCCGTCGGCGTTCACGGTCTGCCGTTGATTGGCTCTGGCGACTGGAATGACGGCATGAACCGCATCGGGCGCGAGGGAAAAGGCGAAAGCGTCTGGCTCGCCTGGTTCTTGCACACCAACCTGCAAACCTGGGCGCAGCTTGCCGAAACGCGCAATGAGACAGACCGCGCTCGAGTCTGGCGCGATCATGCCTTTAAGCTCAAAACCTCGCTTGAGGCTGAGGCTTGGGACGGTGCCTGGTACAAACGCGCCTTTTACGACGACGGCACACCGCTCGGCTCGAGCAGCAATACCGAATGCCAGATTGATTCGATTGCCCAATCCTGGGCGGTCATTTCCGGCGCGGGCGACCCCACTCGAGCTGCCAGTGCCATGCAAGCCGTGAATCAGCACTTGGTCAAAACCGAACCTGGCATGATCTTGTTGTTCGACCCACCGTTTGAAAACACCGAACACGACCCTGGGTACATCAAAGGTTACTTGCCTGGTGTGCGCGAGAACGGCGGTCAGTACACCCATGCCGCCGTCTGGTCAGTGATTGCTTTCGCCATGCTCAAAAACGGTAACAAAGCCTTCGAGCTGTTCTCGATGCTCAACCCGATCAATCACAGCCACACGAAAACCGAGGTTGAACGCTACAAAGTCGAACCTTACGTGCTGGCAGCCGACGTTTACGGCACGCCGCCCAATCTCGGACGCGGCGGTTGGACCTGGTACACAGGCTCGAGCGGCTGGATGTACCGCGCCGGACTCGAGTCGATTCTGGGATTGTTGCGACGCGGCAACACCGTCACCATACAGCCCTGCATTCCCGAAACTTGGAGCGATTACCAGATCAATATCATGTTTGGTTCGGCACGTTTTGAGATCAACATTCAAAACCCGCAACACGTCAGCACCGGCGTCAAATCGCTCGAGCTTGACGGAAACCCCCAACCTGAATCGAGCTTTGCGCTTACCGATGACGGTTTGACGCATCAAGTGCGGGTGGTGCTGGGAAGTTGAGTCAATTTTTTCGTTTGCCACAACAAAAATCTAGTGTTTTTAGTCCTCCCCTGCGCAGTAGGGGAGGTGGCTCGAGTTTCACGAGAGACGGAGGGGTCGTACGGCATTGGTTCGACGACTGGCTTTTGCACGACCCCCCGCCGCAATCACTGGATACGCTCGAGTCAAACAAGTTCCAAGAATTCTGTTACGAGCGGCGACCCCCTACTATCGCAGGGGGTGACTTTTTAGCTTTTATTTAACGTTCTCTTTTTGATTCAAAACCTTTACTGCATCCGCAGCACGTAACCAACATTACGAATGGTTTGCAACAACCTTGGTTCGCCCTGCTCCTCGAGCTTTTGCCGCAGTTGGGATACAAAAACTTCGACCACGTTGTCGTCACCAAAGAATTCTTCGCCCCAGACC
>JAYTKL010000057.1:0-8742 GCA_043730305.1 Deinococcales bacterium
GTTCGCTCGTGCTCGAGGATTGAAACTTTCAGCACGTCACCAGTCATGCTTTCTTCAGCTGTCGGGCACGGGTTCGCTCGTGCTCGAGGATTGAAACTACCACACGCCGCATTTCACCTTGGGCGTCGAATGTCGGGCACGGGTTCGCTCGTGCTCGAGGATTGAAACTACTCCCCCGGTCACGCAAAAATCACGTTTCGAGCGTCGGGCACGGGTTCGCTCGTGCTCGAGGATTGAAACAACCTGTGCAGTGTCGCCGCGTGACACTCGAGCAACGTCGGGCACGGGTTCGCTCGTGCTCGAGGATTGAAACTGCAAATGCCATCTCGAGCTTGCTGTCCTCGAGCGGTCGGGCACGGGTTCGCTCGTGCTCGAGGATTGAAACTGTTTGGCGTTCATGGTCTTGCCTCCAAATTTCTGGTCGGGCACGGGTTCGCTCGTGCTCGAGGATTGAAACGTGGTCTGGGTGTTCACTCGAATACCCCTGCCCGAGTCGGGCACGGGTTCGCTCGTGCTCGAGGATTGAAACAGCACAGAGCAAATCAGTGCGTTGCTTTCTGACGGCGTCGGGCACGGGTTCGCTCGTGCTCGAGGATTGAAACCTGGTGTGCCCTGCGCGACGGCGAACGCCACCACGGTCGGGCACGGGTTCGCTCGTGCTCGAGGATTGAAACCTCGAGGATTTGCCAGAATACAAGGCGCTCGAGGTCGGGCACGGGTTCGCTCGTGCTCGAGGATTGAAACCCGTCCACACGCCAGAGCAAACCAAGCTCGAGAAGTCGGGCACGGGTTCGCTCGTGCTCGAGGATTGAAACGATAACGCCGAAAACGCAACAGTCTCAATCCGTGTCGGGCACGGGTTCGCTCGTGCTCGAGGATTGAAACGTCTGCTGCCTCGATGGCAAACGAGATATCCTCGTGTCGGGCACGGGTTCGCTCGTGCTCGAGGATTGAAACCAGCCCTGTGGCGGTGAACTCGAGCCACAGGCGACGTCGGGCACGGGTTCGCTCGTGCTCGAGGATTGAAACTTACTTGCATACATTCTCGAGTTTGTCAACTCGTGGTCGGGCACGGGTTCGCTCGTGCTCGAGGATTGAAACGTAAGGGCGGAGTTTACCAATTCAACACACTGGCAGGTCGGGCACGGGTTCGCTCGTGCTCGAGGATTGAAACTTACCATCAAGCAATGCAATGCCGTACTGCGGTGGTCGGGCACGGGTTCGCTCGTGCTCGAGGATTGAAACCAGTTTGGCAGTAACGCCCATTGCAACCTGAAGCCATGTCGGGCACGGGTTCGCTCGTGCTCGAGGATTGAAACTTCTCATGTGCCCCTCACTGTCTCGTGGTATATGCGTCGGGCACGGGTTCGCTCGTGCTCGAGGATTGAAACACACCACTCGTTGTCCGCCCGACCAAACAGTGTACCGTCGGGCACGGGTTCGCTCGTGCTCGAGGATTGAAACTGAAACAGGTATCACGAACGGCTCTCTTGTCGCCGTCGGGCACGGGTTCGCTCGTGCTCGAGGATTGAAACGCACAACTTGCAGCAGTACGAGGTCAGAAACGCGAGTCGGGCACGGGTTCGCTCGTGCTCGAGGATTGAAACATCAATATCGTCCGCAATGATGGATCAATCGAAGTCGGGCACGGGTTCGCTCGTGCTCGAGGATTGAAACGATTGAAACAAGAACATCATCCGCCTCCTGTACGATGTCGGGCACGGGTTCGCTCGTGCTCGAGGATTGAAACGAACCAAGACAAACTGAATCGCAACAGCGCATTGACGTCGGGCACGGGTTCGCTCGTGCTCGAGGATTGAAACTGGCACTGTGGCGGTTCAATTCCGCCACGCCCCCGGTCGGGCACGGGTTCGCTCGTGCTCGAGGATTGAAACCCACTTGAACAGGGGTGGTCCACCTGTCTCGGATGTCGGGCACGGGTTCGCTCGTGCTCGAGGATTGAAACCATACCTAAAAGCGCATCAATGAATTTTTCGTGGTCGGGCACGGGTTCGCTCGTGCTCGAGGATTGAAACGTGCGCGTGTTTTTTTGAAAACCTCAAAGCTCGAGCGTCGGGCACGGGTTCGCTCGTGCTCGAGGATTGAAACCATCAGGATTTGGCTAGGGGTGAATTCCAGACTCCAACGTCGGGCACGGGTTCGCTCGTGCTCGAGGATTGAAACTCAAGGGTCGCGCCGACAAGAGCGCCTGACAGTGGTCGGGCACGGGTTCGCTCGTGCTCGAGGATTGAAACAAGGCGCTTGATCGTCTCGAGTGCTTCCTTATCAAGTCGGGCACGGGTTCGCTCGTGCTCGAGGATTGAAACGGTTGTGCGCTAGCACATTGTGATTGGCGATACCGTCGGGCACGGGTTCGCTCGTGCTCGAGGATTGAAACTGGTACAGAATGGACAAACTAAAATGACGAACACGTCGGGCACGGGTTCGCTCGTGCTCGAGGATTGAAACACCAGAATCTATCCATGCGCCTAAATAACAGCCGTCGGGCACGGGTTCGCTCGTGCTCGAGGATTGAAACCCACGTACTTGATTTCGGGCGGCTCGAGCGCCTGGTCGGGCACGGGTTCGCTCGTGCTCGAGGATTGAAACAGTGCGTCAGGCTCAAGTCAGTCGAGCGCATCAAGGTCGGGCACGGGTTCGCTCGTGCTCGAGCGATAGAGGACTGAAATGCGGTTATCGCGTTCAAAGTTTCATTTTCAAACACGTGTAGCACACATCCTCGAGCGAAATTGGAGGTATCCGCTTGACGCTGGAAGCCTCAAGCGAGAAATCTTGGATCAGTTCCTCGAGCCTCAAACCAATCTTTGATTCGATTAGTCCTTGATTCGCAGGCGTGCCGATGCCGCGTGACCCGCCATGCCCTCGCGGTCTGCCATCGCCACGGCGAACGGCGCGACCTGCGTGTTTCCGGCTGCCGTCGCGTCCTGCCAGGTCACGGTCTTGATGAACCTCCCGACCCACAAGCCGCCAGTGTACCGTGCCGCCCGAATCGTTGGCAGCACATGGTTCGTGCCAATCCCTTTGTCGCCGTAAACGACTGTGGCGTTGTGACCCAAAAAGAGCGAGCCGTAATTGGTCAGGCGCTCGAGATACCATCGTGGGTCGCGGGTCTGCACCTCGAGGTGTTCGCTGGCGGGCATGGTCACTGTCTGTTGCAACCCGAATTCTGATCTGATCGAGTCTCGAATCCAGGGTGTTCGCTGGCGGGCATGGTCACTGTCTGTTGCAACTCCCTCTGGTCGCCAATGTTCGATGTTTTTCGTTTTCACGAATAATTTCAACTTCCAGGCGAGCCTTGCAGGGCAATCGAAAAAAATTCACTTCACATCGGATAGAAACTGGTTGACCGTTGAGAGAAACGCATCGCGTTCTTCGGTTTGCGGCGAGTGACCGCTGTGCTCAAAGATGACCAGCCTACTGTTCGGAATGCTGGCAGCGATTTCCTCGGAGGCTTCGAGCGGGGTAATCCAGTCGTGGCGACCAACAATGACCAAGGTTGGCACTCGAATTTCAGATAAACGCGCTGCGATGTTGTAGTTTGGTTGGTTGCGGCTGAAAGCCCAGTTGTGCGTCTCGAAACGAAAAGGGATGGCGTTCAGTTGTTTCAGACCGGCAACAGCGTCGTAATCCACGTTGTAAAGCGGTTGTATCATTCCAAAACTCTCTCGGAACTCCTGGTCGTCTTGCACTCTCCCATCAAACAATCGGTCGAGCGCATCGCGATCCATGGGCAAGCCACTTTCGAGGGCGCGTTGCTTGGCAATTCCCTGGAATGCGTTGCTGGCGGCAGTGTCCCGCAAGATGATGCCCTGAAGGTGTTGTTGATGGCGCAAGGCGTACTCGAGCGCAATGAAGCCACCGTACGAACCACCGGTGAGGATGATTTTCCCAAGGTTCAATTGCTGACGAAGACCCTCGATGTCTGACACGAACTGCTCATGAGAGTACGGCTCAGCGCCCTCAGATTCTCCATTGCCGCGTTGATCAAAACTGATCACCCGATGGGTGTCGGCAAATGGCAAGAAACTGCCCCAATCATTGTCTCGACTGCCCAGACCAGGTCCGCCGTGAAGCGTGAGAATCGTTGTGCCTGTGCCCGCGTCGTTGTAAACGAG
Source organism: Deinococcales bacterium (assembly GCA_043730305.1). Classification (GTDB taxonomy): domain Bacteria; phylum Deinococcota; class Deinococci; order Deinococcales; family JAAFIG01; genus JANXTZ01. Next base: position 4,137 of record JAYTKL010000057.1, read on the forward strand.
TTCGACGCCGTTGACTTTGATCCGTTGATTTTCGAGAATGCGAATCATTTCCACCACACTTTCTTCAGCACCGGACTGATATTCCCACCGATTGCTGTCGCCATAACGGTTTCGGGGCGATGGGGTGAGATCATCCAGGGACAAAATTTGAGAAGCACGTCAAGATTCGCGGGCGCAACAGAACTCTGATCGTGACGCGACCTCAGCAGATTCTGTCCGAACCCGTTTTTGGCTCGAGCAGCCCGATCTTTGGAAAATTCGACCTTCGTCGAGTTCGTTTGGGTCAGTTCTGGCGAAACCCGAAACCATGTGTCATCTCGCCCGGCTTGTAGATAGCGATTGGAGCGGTAAAAATCGTGGTTTTTCGGTTGCATTTTGCCCTCCTGAGTACACCGCAACACTTTCAATCTGATATCCATCACGCGCAAAGACATCTCAGGCGGGTACGGCATCACTGGTCTCGAGCACGAGGGCGGCGGGAAGCGGGATTTTCGGGTCAATCAACGTACCGATGATTACTGCGCAAAGTGTGACGCACGCCGCAAGACCGCTCGCACTCAAATACGTGCTTGTCAGCAAATGATAGGGGTGCTCAAACCAGGCATCGTAAGGACTTGCCGGTTCAAACGGGGCAATCTCGAGTTTGGCTTCTCCGGCTTTGATCAACCCGACCATCTTTTGGATCAAGGGGACAAGACCCACGAAACCGTAATCTTGCATTCCGCGTTCGGGCTGGTTGATCCAGGTTTGACAGCGAATCAGGTCCTGACCGCTGGCACAATCGGCGAGCCGCTCGAGGTACAGGGCGGTCTGTTGGCAGGCGGTTGCCGCATCTTCCAGCGACCGTTGCCAGACCTCTCGGGGCGTCAACCCCTGGAATCCTGGCGCGTACCCAGACTCGAGCCAGATCGCCTGCCCTGCCGCCCGAGACAAACGCTCAAAATGGATCGATTGCTCTTTGAGTTGAAGCTGGGATTCGGTCAGTTGAACTCGGAGTTGTTCGGGATTTTGAGCTTGCGTGTGCGCAATCTTTTGATCGCTGGTCCGTTGCGAAGCCTGATGGACGAGCGCATTGGCGAACAACCGACATGCCGGACCCCAGCCGAGTTGAATGGCGTTGAACCCAAACTCTGGATGTGATCCGAACAGCACAACACTACCCTTTGCATAAGGGGCGGTGACCACGCTGTAGCATCCTTGTTCAACATAGCGGTTGATGTCTGGGTCGGCTGACTGGCTCAGGGTGTTCTCCCAGGAGGTGAACTGGGGTGTAGCCTTGATGAAACGAATCACCCCTGTCGCCGGCTCGGTCGGATCGCCCGCCCGAAACGATTCGAGCGGACAGTCGGTGACGAAGACCGGACCGTTGTAATGAACGATCTGAAATTGTTGTGGCAAGCCCTCGGTGAGCCAGTGCTGGTCCTGGCAGACCTCGACCTCGAGTGCGCCCACGCCTGGCGAGGTCAAACCCTCCCAACCGCTGTCTGCGCTGTTGGCAAGTCGCGCCCGAACCATGAACATTTCTCGAGAGGCGGGATTGGCGGCACGGAAACTTTCGGCGACCGCTGCGGGCAGGAATGAACCGGCGCAAGAACCGATGTACATGCCACCGCCCGCAACCCAGTCACGCACCTTCGCCGCCCCGTCGGGGGTGAGTGGCTCGAGCATCCCACCCATGGCGGACAGTCCGCCGCCTGGGAACACGATCACATCCAGTTTGTCCAGCTCGCCTAAAAGAATCTCCTCGGCGCTCACCATGCGCGGTTCGGCGCCCCAGAGCGTGACCAGCGCCCCGTGGTGGTACGGCGATCCGGCTGTTGCGTAGATGCCAACACGCAGATGCTCGAGTTTTGCGGGCAGGCTGCCGCGCAGTTCAGTCCACCACGGCGGGTTCATGGTGTCCTCCGTTCTTGATTCCTTGGGTCGAGAATGTCACGAAGTGTGTTTCCAAGAAGGTTAAAGCACAACACCGTCAAACCGATCATGACGCCAGGATAGACCGCCAGCACCGGATAGGTCCACATGTATGACTGCGAATTCTGTAACATATTCCCCCAGGAAGCGGTTGGTGGTTGAATGCCCAATCCCAAATAGCTCAGCCCCGTCTCGGTGAGGATTGACCAGCCAATGCCGAGCGTGGTCAAGGTGATTGCGGAGGGCAACACTTGGGGAAAAATGTGCCGGACGATGATGCGCCCGGACGAAGCGCCGAGCGCACGACTGGCATCAACAAATTCAAGGTTGCGGTACTTGACGAATTCGGCAAACACCACCCGAGCGACCTGCGACCAGAAGCTGAGACCAACCACCAAAACCACGATTGGCGGGCTGTTGCCGAAGACCGTGAGTTCTGTCAGCACCAGGAAAAACGTCGGTACCGCCATAAAAGTATCAACCAGGCGCATCAACACGATTTCGGTCCATCCGCGAAAAAAACCAGCCACCGCGCCGATGCTCGAGCCGAGCACCATGGCAACGACAATTGCCACCAGGCTGACCGTCAGCGTCACCCGTCCCCCGTGAAGCAAGCGTGCCAGTTCGTCACGTCCAAGTTCATCGGTCCCCAGCCAGGCACTTGGACTTGGCGGCGCGGTCACGTTGCCAGGATTTGCGAAATCCGGGGACACCGTGTACACAAAAGGTCCAACAAACACACACAGGTAAATGAACAGCAGAATCCCAGTCGAGACCAGACCAACCTTGTGACGCAAAAACTGTGCCAAAACGCCGCGTCCTCGAATCTTGAGGGTTTGTTCTGGTGGTTCGGTGACCAGACTCGAGGTGCGACTACTCATGTCTGATCCTCGGATCGATGACCGAAAAAAGCATGTCCGTTGCCAGATTCGTCAGAATCACCACAAGTCCGACGCTGATCGTGACGCCCATCACCAGGGTGTAGTCACGCTGAAGCGCGGCATCGACGGCGAGCCTGCCCATTCCGGGCCAGCCAAAAACACTTTCTGCAACAACCGAACCGCTGAGCAGGGCGGGAATCAGCAAGCCAACCATCGCCAGAATGGGTACAAGTGCGTTGCGAAAGGCGTGTTTGAGAACCACGATGTGCTCCGGTAAACCCTTGGCTCGAGCAGACCTCAAATAGTCTGCCTGCATCACCTCAAGGATTGCCGAACGGGTGAGGCGGGTCAGGTTGGGCATCACCACAAATGCCAGCACACTTGCGGGCAAGATGGTGTGGCTCAGCCAGTTGCCCAGCGAGAATCTGGAACCCATCTCCGGCATTCCCGAGGATGGCAGGATTTTCCAGGTCACTGCAAACAAGATGATGCCCAGAATTCCCAACCAGAAATCAGGGATGGATTGTCCAAGCGTCGAAAGCCCATTGATCAGATGATCGATCCAGGTTCCATTGTACCTGGCAGAGGCGAGTCCCAAGCCAATGCCAAAAACGGTCGAGATCAAAAGGGCAGTCAGTGCCAGTTGAGCCGTGGTGACCATGCGTTGACCGACAAGGCGTGCCACGGGTTCCCCCCCAGAGAGCGAGTATCCAAGGTTCCCTCGAGAAATCTCTGACAGCCAACTCAGATACCGCACGAACACGGGCTGATCGAGCCGCAACAACCTCGAGAGTGCCTCGCGCTGCTGGCTGGTCGTGTTCATGTTGGCAATCGAAGCTGGGAGACCAGGTGCCGAATTGACCAAAAAAAACGTCAGCGCCGTGATGAGAAGCATCACCACACAGCCTTGTGCAATACGTTGAAGGGCATAGACCCACACGGTCGGGTCCTTTCGGATTCTGGAATTGAGGACCTCTCGGTAACCCGTGTCAACAGCGACAGGGTTACCGAGGCTGGGAACATCTACCGAGTCACATACCATTTGCTTGCCGCCTGAAAATCGCTGGTCAGGTTCAGGTTTGACAAGCCATTCAATCTGCGGTTCTTGGCGACCAATGACTGTGGATACCAGAGGTACAGATAAGGCAACTCGTTGGCCATCAACTCTTGCGCCTGATTGTAAATCTTGACCCGATCTTTTTGCGTGGTGACGTTCCGTCCGCTGACGAGCAACTTGTCGAGCAGGGGATTCTTGTACCCAGGGATGTTGTAGCCGCCACCGGCTTCTTCGGCGGCGTAGTACGGCAGTACATCTGGATCGGCTGGGGTGAACCACCAGGCGACAGAGCCTTGGTAATCGCGCTTGACCACCACTTGTTGAATGTAGCTGTTCCATTCCATGGTCTTGATTTCGGCTGTGACACCGATGCTCTTCCAGTATTGCTGTACCAGGAGCGTGATGGGCACAAGTTGTTGGTAGGAACCGGTTGGCATCGAGATCACAAAGGGTTTCCCATCTTTTTGCAAGACTCCATCTGGTCCGGGAGTCCAACCAGCCTCTTTGAGAAGCGCCTTGGCTTTTTGGGGATCATAGGGATATTTTGCGACTTTGTTATTGTAATACGCCTTTTGAACCGGAGCAATCGGACCCGTGGCCACCTGCCCATAGCCGTTCAAAATACTTTTGATCATGGCTGGGCGGTCGAGCGCGTACAACAGCGCTTGACGAACCCGCACATCGGTCAGGCGAGGGTCGGTCTGGTTTAGGCTGATCCAGTAATACAGGTTTTGCGTTTGGGCGCTGACCATCA
>JAYTKL010000058.1:0-1649 GCA_043730305.1 Deinococcales bacterium
TGTACGCTCTCGAACTCGTTGGTGATCAATTCGATCATGAAAGATTTAAGCTTGACCGGCGGCAACATGAGTGGTTACAAACGACAAAGCTGCCCATAAAACCAGATCAAACCAAAGGCTCGAGCATCAAACTCGAGCCTTTGATGTTGTTAAGAGCCTGTGTATGAAGGATTCTCAAGTCGTTTCAAGAAGCCAATAGCAATTAGCGACTAGCCAATAGCGAACGATTTTCGGCTAACTACTATTTGCTATTGATCTCCGCAACTTCAGGCAAACATCTCGCCAGAATGATTAGCGTTTAGTGAGATTGATTTACGCTTGTTGGATGATGTTTAAGCTCGAGTATTTTTTCACTATAAGAATAGTCCTGTCTAAATCAAGATGCGGTTGTCAATAATTGCTCAAAACACTTCAAACCTGCGATATTTTCTCTCACAACAGACTTCATAAACACCTTCTAAACTTGGCGCAATACTCCGAGTTGAGTTTTATTCGGACTTGACACTTTGGTTGTCGGTTTGGGTTAGACTGAGTAATCTTCTCAGGGGAGGTTTTTATGGCAGCGTTGATCGCAGAATTTATTGGTACGTTCGCCCTGATCTTTATTGGAGCGGGCACGATTGTCGCATCACCAGGCTTAACGTCGGCGGGAGCACTCGGCACCTTGGTCGGTATCGCCTTGGCGCACGGTTTGACGATTGCGGCATTCGGTTCAGCAACGGGTCATGTCTCTGGTGGACACCTGAACCCCGCCGTGACCGTGGCGATGATGGCGACAGGTCGCATTGACCCCGTGCGCGGTTTGATGTACATCGTGGCTCAGTGTCTGGGTGCGATTGTCGCCGCGTTCTTGTTGAGCGTGGCAATGCCCGTCGATCTGGTCGCCGCCGCAAAACTTGGCACGCCCTTGCTCGCGCCAAACATGACCGTGGCTGGCGGTATTATTCTCGAGGCGATCACCACATTTTTCTTGGTATTCGTAATTTTTGGCACAGCCGTCGATGCCAGAGGACCCAAAATGGGCGCTTTGTTTATCGGTTTAACCGTGGCGCTCGACATTCTGGCGATTGGACCGCTGACCGGCGCAGCCATGAACCCTGCCCGCAGCATCGGACCCGCGCTGGTCAGTGGGCATCTCGAGAATTTCTGGTTGTACTGGATCGGACCAATTTTGGGTGCGGTTGCCGCCGCGTTCTTGTACTCGAGCGTGCTCGAAAAATCTTCTAATCCTTGATTACCTAGAGCGCAAATTTTCAAACGCCTCTCGAGCACGACCAAATTTTGTGTCGTGCTCGAGTGCTTTTAAATAAGCACTTTTGGCTTCATTAAAACGCGACAAGGCTTCCAGGGTTTGCCCATACCAGAAAAAGGCTTCAGCCCAGACCGGATGCTTTGCAGGGTATTTGTTTGTCTCGAGCAGTTTGAGGCAGCGCACAATCAAAGGTTCTGCCAAACGGGCTTCCTTTAAAGCCAGATGCAACGATGTTTGATGCACCATTGCCCAGGGTTGGCTGGGATCAATTCGGTTCGCCGCCTGAAAGGCTTCAAGTGCCTGACGCAAATCGCCTTTGCGCCACGCGACCCCGCCCCAATCCATCGCGTAACGGTACAGACTGCTGTTCGATACCCCCCTGGGATCGCCCAAAACC
>JAYTKL010000059.1:0-9878 GCA_043730305.1 Deinococcales bacterium
CAGAGGGTCGGCAAAGCGCCGTTGCAACTTAAAGTTCGCATCGTAAACCTCAGTGCTCGAGAGACTTTTGAAATCATTTCTGGCTCGAGCTTGCAATTCAGTGGTCGAAACCTGGTCACTTGGGCGCAAATCGGGTTCGATGGGCGGTGTGAAGGCAAAAACGTGCCTGGTTTCAGGGATTTCTTGAAACGCATCTTGCAGACTGCTGGGTTTGAAAAAGACGTTGTACAACTCCCAAGTCTTGGCGTTTGAATCCCACAAACCTTTGGTGGCGGTGTAAATCCCAGTCGATGTGACCACCATCACGCCAGACAAATCGGCTTGGTTCGGCGCTTGTGCTCGAGGGGCGAGCGAACCCGCGTGGAACAAATCGCCAGCATCGTTCGCATAACTTTTTAAACCCTGAATTCGAGGCGGTTCGGTGTGAATAATTTTGTAATACGTTTGGAGGTAGTGGGCGTCAGCATTTGGACGCCAGATGTTCTCGTTGACCCAACTGAGTACCGTGACCAAAACACCAATAGTCAAAATCGGCAGCAGCAACACAATCGGACGCACGCCAGAGGCAAAAATCGCTTTGAGTTCCGAATCTCGAGCCACCCGTCCCAAACCGACCAGAATGCAAAACGCCAAACTTGGCGCGAGCAATAAACTCAAAAATTGTGGAATCTGATCGAACAAGAGTTGCAAGATCAAACTGAGGCTGGCGCGGTTGTTGATGAAAATTGCCAAATATACCGCAAACAAATTAAGCGTCAGCAGCACCAACATGATTGCCACGCCCATCAAAAAAAGTGGTAGGAACTCGCGCAGCAAATACCAACCCAGACGGCGTGCAAGCATGAACGCTAGCCTAGTCTTAAGCCATGAGACAAGCTGCGATTCTGGGTGAGGAATCTCGAGTAGAATTCATTATGCAAGACCGCCCAACAACATTTGAGCTGAGCGACGCCGTGCGAGAATTTCTCGAGCGAGAGATTTTGCCCACGGTCGCCGACGCCCGACTCAAATTTCGCGTTCTGGTCGCCATGAATGCGCTGAGCATGATCTCGCGCGAGGTGAACCTTGAGGAAAGCAACGTTCAAACTGAATTCTCGAGTTTGAAAAATTTACTCGGGCAGGATTTACCAAACCCAGATTCATTCTCGAGTTTAAAAGCCATGACCACAGAATTAAATTCTGAACTCTCGAGCCGAATTCGGTCTGGTCACTTGCCTGAAAATGTTTTCGCGCATCTCGAGGCGGTCACCAAAGCCAAACTGGAAATCACCAACCCAGCGTACTTGCGTCGTTACGAATAATCTTCGATTCGGTATTTGCAAGCGCTCGCGCCAGTCGAAATTTGCTGTTCTCGGGTGACGCTGGCATCCAAAATCTGGCTGTACAAATTGGATTCCGACTGGCACAACTGCGGGTATTTTCGCGCCACATCCAAACTCGGGCAGTTGCCCTCAACCAAATAAAACACGCCAGCATCACCGTACTCGAGCGTGGCTTCATAACCAATCTCGTTGAGAATACAAACGAGCGCCTCGAGTCTGGTTCGCAAGGTTGCACCCTGCACCCGATCACGCCAGACCTCGAGCAACTTTGCATTTCTGGCATCGAGCACGTCAAGCACCGCTCCTGAACCGTACAAACTTTGCACATGCTCGAGGATATCGTCGCAGAGTTGCGCGTAACGTTTTGGGAAATGCTCCTCGCCGCGACTTGATAGTTTAAACACGTGCTGAGGACGCCCACGACCCCCAGGACGCTCGACCTGAGACTCGATCAGCCCGTCCGCCTCCAAATCCATCAAATGCCTTCTGGCGGCAGGCGCACTGATCTCGAGCGTGCTGGCAACGGCTTGCGCCGTGCCGCGCCCACTGCCGCGCAGCAAGTACAAAACTCGGCTCTTGGTGGAGTCGTTGGCTACTGAAATCATCATTGGAATCCTTGAGAGTGTACGAGAACATCGGGCTGCAAAATGTGAGACAAATCAAAAAGCTTGCATTACACCATTGGCAGCAACTCGAGCGTCGAAACACTGATCCGTCCCGCCAAAACTCGAGCGATACTGACCAGCGCTTGGGCTTCGACGGTTTCAGGGTGCGCCAAGACCACTGGCGTTCCCGTATCGCCATCCTCGCGCACTTGCATTCCAATCGGAATTTCTCCAAGGAACGGAATGTTGTTGCGTTCCGCCTCGCGTTTCGCACCGCCATGACCGAAAATATCGTAACGCTTGCCCGTGTCCGGCGCGACAAAATAGCTCATGTTTTCGACCATCCCCAGAATGGGAACATTGGCTTTTCTGAACATGTCCATTGCACGCGTCGCATCAATCAGCGCCACATCCTGCGGGGTGCTGACAATGATCGCACCCGTCATGCTGACCGTCTGTGACAAACTAAGTTGCACATCGCCAGTGCCTGGTGGCAGGTCAATAATCAAATAGTCCAACTCGCCCCACGCCGCGTCTTTCAGGGTCTGCTGGACAAAACTGTGCAACATCGGACCACGCCAAACCGTGGCTTGCCCAGGCGCGACCAAGTTCGCCATTGAAATAAATTTTAGTCCGTGCTTCTCGAGCGGCAGCATTTTCTTGTCGTCATTGGCGAACATGCGCTCGTTGGTCGCGCCCATCATCTGCCCGATGCTAGGACCGTAAACGTCCGAATCGAGCAGACCAACCTTCGCGCCGTCCATCGCCAGTGAAAGCGCCAGATTTGCTGCCACCGTACTCTTGCCCACGCCACCCTTGCCCGAACCAACTGCAATGATGTGTTTGACACCAGGAAGCGGGTTTTGCATCGGCGGACGTACCTGCGCCCCAAAACTGACGTTGACGTGCGTGACATTCGGAACTTTCAGCACAGCCGCGACCACATCGCCCTCGATTTTGCCTTTTAATGGACAAGCGGGCGTGGTCAACTCGACCTTGACGCTGACAGTGTTGCCGTCAATGTGAATTTTTTCGATCATGCCCAAACTCACAAGGTCTTTGTGAAGCTCTGGATCGTTCACGGTGCGAAGGGCGTTGGTTATGGCTTGCTCAGTTATGACACTCATCAGGTACAACTTAAGCGAGTTGAAAGGTTTGTGTTGGGTGAAACGTCACATTGATTGCAGGAGGCTCGAGAAACTGTGGATTTCTTGGTAAGATTCCAGAGTTTACGAACGAATTTTATTTGCTCGAGAAAAAGATTTTGAAGAACTTAAATCATGGGCATGTTTGACTGGTACGAACCAAATCCACCGCTTGATTGTCCAGTTTGCGGTAAAACACTGAGTCAATATTGGCAAGGTGAAGATGCTGACTGCTCAATGTTTATTTGGCGTCAAGGGCAACGCCATCCCGTCAACCAAGACGTTCCAGATGAAATGAAATGGTCGCTCGAGAATGCACAACTGCCTGAACAGTTTGTGATTTACAATGATTGTTGCGGTGAGGGAAATTTCGTATATGCGAAATGTCGTGCAACAAATGGTGTTTGGACGGAGACAGAATTGGTGACTACAAAAAATGCGAGGCAAGGGAAACAGCGCAAAAGTAATTTTAAAGCACGTCTCCAATGGTTTAAGGGTATCAAAACGTAGCCCAAAAAGGTGGTACGAGTGCATGGCATTCCAGTGGATTTAGATATTACTTTTCTGCACAACTCAGAACTCATCCAAGTATGCCTCAGTTTGAGCAGCTTGCAGTTTAACTTCCATCCGATTGGTTCTATATTAGTTGAAGGCAATTGGGAATTACTTTCTGTTGAAGGGATTTGTATAGATCATTATCAAGACACATCAAATCGCTCACCATACCTATTACATCATTTATTAGGTCAAAAAATCATAGGAAGTGAAGTGTTTGCTCCAAAATACTTTGCTTTGCGCTTTGAAAATGGAGAAATCTTGCGAGTGTTTGATAGTTCAAAAGAGTATGAGTCTTTTTCAATACAACCTGGCGGGATTTTTGTATAAATTATCTCATAACACAATATGCTCGAGAATCCCAAAAATCTTTTCAGGATTCTGAATAGAATACTCCACGCTGTCCACTGTTGCCAGTTGACGCTTGAGTTGCAAGAAACGCCATTGAATGCCAGTGGTGACAATGCCGTAAATGCGTTCTTTGGGATGTTGTTGCTCGAGGTTGAACTGTTGAGCAGCGATCATTTCGGCAAGACATTGACCCAAGCCACCAACAATATTTTCGTTTTTTGCCTCCACCAATACACAAATTGGCGCGGTCAGAACCAATTGTTGCGAATTGCTCGAGAGGATGTAATCACAACGTCCTTTTAAGCCCTCGGCTTCGTTGACGTTAAATTCCAAGCCTGAAAACAAACTGATGGTATCGGAGTGAAGCAATTTAAACTCAGTCAGAAAAGGGGCGATCAGTAGTTCTGAACGGGCTTTTTCGGTGTTAAGGTTTAATGCCAGTGGCAAGTACCGCGTCAAAATACTGCTCAGGGTTTTTGGTAATTCAATTTCGGGTACGGCATGAAACAAATCAACACTTTCTTCGATGGTAACACCAAACTTTTGTTGAACCTCGAGCAATTTAAAGTCAGAGTACGCCATGCTTTGAACTATACGCGTTTGAAGTTTGAAGGTTGTAATGCGGCGCTCAATGCGAGTGCTCGAGGTTCATGTGCTGCCAATGCCCTGCCCTCCAACGCATCCAGAACATAAAACCCATTACGCAGACATAAATCAATGCCCCACCCCACGCGCCCAGCAGCCCAAGGTGAAAGCTTTGCGTGAGCAGAATCGCACCGCCAACCATCACGATCCACGATCCAATCAGGGTCACAATCATCGGGAAGCGCGTGTCGCCTGCGCCCGACAGAGCGCCCCTGAAAATAATACCTGAGGCGTCAAAGACTTGGTAAAGCGCCATCAATTTCATGAGTTGCGTGGAAAGCTCGAGCACTTTTGGTTCGGGGTTGAAACCGCTGACCAGCACGTGCGGGATGGTGAAGAACAGTATGCCAACAAATCCCATCCAGATCATGCCGAGTTGAACGCCAAGATAACCAACGGCTGCCGCGAGTTTTGGATCTTTTGCGCCCAAGTACCGCCCGACCAACGACCCTGTGCCGATGCCGAGCGCAAAACCGGGCATGAATCCGAGGCTGGCAATTTGGTTGCTGATTTGACTGGCGGCAAGCTCAATCGTTCCGATGCGACCGATCACGGCGGTAAACGCGGCAAATGCGCCAACTTCGACAAATTCGGTAATTCCTAGCGGCAAACCGATTTTTAACATGCTCTTGAGTATCTCGAGGGTTGGGCGCTGAAAATGAATCTTGTATTTGGCGCGGTCTTTGGCGTTCAGCACAATAAATGCGGCGATGATGGTTTGAATTGCCACGGAAATCACCGTGCCGAGCGCTGCGCCTTGAATGCCGAGGGCAGGAAAACCAAAATTGCCAAAGACCAGCGTGTAACTGAAGAAAATGTTCAGAACCACGGTAAACCAGGTGACGTACATCGGGGTTCTCGAGTCGCCGACACCAAGCCTGAAGCCGAGCAGCACAGCCGAAATCAGGGCAAAAGGAATCTCGAATGCTCGAATTTGCGCGAAAGTAATGGCGGCTTGGAGGGCATCGGGTTCTGGACGAAAAAAATTAAGGATGGGCGGAAAGATGAGGTAAAAAACGGGGGTCAGCAGCGATAACCCCAAAGCCAACCATAAAAAACGACTCAGCCACGCGCCGCAGGCGGCAAGGTCGCCAGCCCCGTAAGCCCTCGAGACGAACACGGTCACCGCGCCAGCCGTGCTGCGAATCAACAAAAACAGTGCGTAATAGGTGAGTGCGCCCAGTCCAACACCAGCCACGGCGCTCGAGCCAAGCCGACCCATGAACAACGTATCGGTTGTGCCAAGTAAGGCATACGCCAGGTTGACCGCCACGATTGGCAGGGCAAGTTTGAGTAACTCGAGGGTCAGGTTTGACTTTGACATGCTCGAGTTTGGAATGACAGCATTCACGTTTAAATGTTAACCCAAGCAATCTTTGAAGTCTGTGCGCGTTATGGCGTATTGACCGATTTGAATGGTTCGAGACTTATTTTGCGGTTTGAATGATTAACCCGATCACGGTAATCACCACACCGAAAGGCAAAGTCACCATTGCCACTTCACTCGGTTTGAGTTCGGGAAGCAACGCACGTTTTCCCACAACGCTGCCAAGTCCGAGCGCCAACATCAAAACACCACAAAGAATCGTCAAAATACCCATTGAGTTAAGAGTTTAACCCATAACTCGAGTTTGGGATGAAAGGTTGTGAGAAATTCTCGAGTTAGGATGAAGCTATGGAAAAACGTGGCGTTTACCTGATCAATTTGATTCCGGGCATCTTGTTTGCGGTTGGTGTGTTTATCTTGTGGGGTGCAATTGCCAGCCTTGCACAACCTTTGTTGTTGATTTCGCTCGCCATGATTATCGCGGCGGGACTCAACCCACTGGTTATTTGGGCAAACACCAAACTGCGGATGCCTCGAGCGTTGGGTGCAGCGATCATCTTGTTTGTGGTGCTTGGTGGAACGTTTTTGCTGGTCTGGTCACTCGTACCGGCATTAATCACTCAAATCTCAAGCTTGGTCTCGAGCTTGCCGAGCGGTGTGGAAAAAGTGCAGGCTTGGCTTGCCAGTTTAACCGCCAACTCGCCACTTTTTAAAAATGTGACTGAAGGTTTGAACTCGAGCGACCTGAGCAAACAACTGACGGGCGCACTCTCGAGTTTGCCTGGAACGCTGCTTGGGGCGTTGGGTGCGACCACGGGTTTACTCAATAATTTGTTGCTTGGCGCGTTGTTGCTGATCATGGGTTTTACCGTTTTGATTGATCCACTGCCCCTAATTCGTGGCGCTCTGGCTGGCGTTCCCGCCCATGCCCGCGATGATGTCTCGAGGGCGATGGTCAGGATTGGCGCTCAGTTGGGCGGCTGGTTGCTCGCCACGTTAATTCTCTCGCTCGCCATGACGGTGCTGGTGTTTATTGGTTTGACCGTGCTTTCATGGTTCGGGATTCAAACCCAAAATATTTTCTTGTTCGCCGTCATTGCTGGCGTGACCCAAGTGATTCCCGTGATTGGAAGCCTGTTCGGTCTGATTCCGCCCGTGCTCTCGAGTTTGTCACCCAACCCGATCAACGCACTGTGGGTTGGCATTGTGGTTTTTGGCGTGCAACAAATCGTGTTCAATTTCATCAGCCCAATTGTGCTCTCCTCGAGGGTCAGCTTGCACCCCGCATCGTTGCTGGCGGGTGTGCTGATCTTCTCGGGACTATTTGGTTTTGTTGGCGCGTTTTTGGCTGTACCGTTTTTGATCATCATCAAAAGCCTCTACGAAGAACTCTACTTGCCCAGCCTCGGCTCGAGTCGCGTCAGCGTCAAAGAGGTCGAAGATTTGATTCAGGGCAAGCCGCTTGAGGAAGTCAAACCCGAGGACAACGCATGAATTTGTACTGGGCTGGTTTTGCGCTGATCGTGGTCAGCGTGGTCACGTACAACATTGCACAGAAATTTATTCCTGCACACCTCAACCCGTTCGCCTTGCTGACCGTGGTGTATTTGATCGCGGGTTTGGTCTGCTTTGTCTTCGCCCTGTTCTCGAGCGGCAAACCAGAAATAACCGCCCTCTCGAGCGCCTTTGCAGGCACAAATTGGACGATCTGGTTGCTGGCGCTGGCAGTTGTGGGCATTGAAGTTGGTTATGTGATCGCGTTTCGGGCGGGATGGAAAGCCAGTTTATTGGCAATTACCGTGCAAGCCACAGCACTTTTGGCGCTTGCACCGATTGGTGTGTTGTTCTTCAAAGAAAAACTCAGCACCTTAAACTGGGTTGGTTTAGGCTTGTGTTTGCTGGGTTTGGTTTTGGTCACTCAACGACCAGCTTAAACTCGAGCTTTACGGCAGTGCCTCATTTAAAAACGAAATCCAGTTTTGTCCCAAAACCCCATCTCGAGCGTGAGCTGGCACGACATCACCAATTTTAACGATGTCACCATGAAACTCGAGTCCCGTTGGGGTTTCATCGCGTCCAAGCCCACCGTCAATGTCTGAACCAATGCAAACCTTGTCCCAACCGATCAGGCTTGCCATGTGGGTCAAATGGTTTTTGACTTGTCCGTCCAGCGTGACTGGGTAATCTGGGGTTTCTCGAGACCAGTGCTGCTCTAAAAAACGGTTGAACAAGACAATGCCGATGCGTCCGTTTCGCTGCCCAATGGCGTTAATCATTTCGTCGGTGATGTGGCGGTTGCTGGTCGGGTTGATGCTGTACGAATTGCTGTGGCTGGCAATCACACGGTGCACACCGACATCCATGGAATCCCAGAATGCCTCGTGGCTTTGATGCGAGGCGTCCAGAATCATGTGCTGATCTTTCATGGCGGCGATCAATTCGCGTCCAATGTCGGTCAGTCCTGTGGGTGTGCCAGTGCCGCCAGCGTAACGCGTCGGTCCCCAGGATGTGCCAACAATTCGCACACCGCGTTTCCACCAATTGTCCAGATCGTCGGGCGTCATGATTGGGTCTGCGCCCTCCATAAGCACGACCAAACCCGTCACGCCGTCAATGTTCCACAACTCGAGGTGATGCTCCAGATCGGTTTTGGATTTGATGATTCGGATGCGCCCAGCGCGTTCCCAGCCTTCGTAAACCGCCAGTTGCGCCAAACCCTGCGCGTTGGCTTCTTCGGGCGTGTCGTAACCGCCAGGGTGTCGCTCGCCAGGGTGTATCCAAGAGACGGCAGGCGAGGCATACAACGTGCCAAAGACAATTGCGGTCTTGCCGCGCTCGAGTTCGGAAAGTGTGCACATGCAAAGCCCACGTTCGGCTTGGGCGGGCGTGATCAAACCCGCCGCGATTTTTTGCCGCTCGAGTTCACGAACCTCTAAAGCGCTGAGGTGCTGCAAGTCGCGTCCGTAACCCAAGACGCCGTAAGCCAAATCCAGATGTCCGTCAACAATCATGCCTCAGAGTCTACAGCTTGAATGGCTCATTCGTCTTGATTCTCGAGTTCTTCCAGCATCAGGTCTGCCCGCTTGCGAACCCAAGTTTTATAACAATCCTCGCGGTAGGTGGCGGCTTTGGTGCGGTTGGTGACAATGGCAATCAAACCGTAAACACCCACTGCGAACGCCAGCAGTTGCAAGCTCGAGACTCGAAAACCCAGAAAGTACAGCACCACCGCACCGATCAGGCTATGCCCAGAGTAGGACATTAAACTCGGGGCGGGAAGACCAAACATCGTCTCGAGTTCTTTTAATGGCATGAATCCAATGGCTTCTTTTGCCTCGTTAAAATCTTGCCAATTTCCTGGGAGCGCATCTGTGGTCATGGGGTTTCAGTTTACGCAAAATTGACGGCTCGAGAAAGCGACTTTTGTCTACGGAAGATCAAAATCGAATTCTTCAAAAATATCTGGGGACACCGCGTTGTTCAAATCGGGCGGAAGGTAAGGCTCATTAGCAAAAAAACCTCTCGTCAGGCTGACAACCTGCGGTGAGAGCAACAACAATCCCAAAACGTTCACCAGCACCACCGTGCCAATCAAAATGCTTGGCAAAAAAGCGAAGCTCGAGAAGTTAAAAAGCGGGGTTAAGAACACCAGCCCACAAAAAACGAGTTTTAAAGCCCAGCGAAAACCATCGCCAATCAAGTACGCCAGCGATTCTTCGGCATAAAATTCCCAGGCGATCAAGGCGCAAAACGCCAACAAGAAAATTGCCAGAGAAACACCGAGCACCATGACGGTTGACAGCAAACCACTTCCAGAGAAAACATTGACCAGAACCACAATTGAACTTTGGTTTCTCGAGGCGAGTGCATTTGGAACGCTCAACACCACCAGCGCAAAAAACCCAGTGACGCCTAAACCAATCAAACC
>JAYTKL010000060.1:0-3015 GCA_043730305.1 Deinococcales bacterium
GTACAAGAAGCCAACAAAGAGGGTGGCATTAATGGTAAGTCCATTGCAGTGGAAGTCTTAAACGACCAAAATGATCGTGCTTTGGCGATTCAGGCGGCAACGGCGATGGTTGCCAACTCTAAAGTGCTCGGTGTGATCGGACCCGTCAACTCGAGCAGCGCCCTGGCTGCCGCCGATATTTACAACGGTGGCTTGGTGCATATTGCACCAACCGCCAGCGATGACCGCCTTGCCGATTCTGGTCCGTGGACGTTTCGCATGGTGCCCAAAAACAGTGCTCAAGGTCGCACGCTGGCTCGAATTGCCAAACAGCGCGGCTTTATTCGGATTCCAGTGTTTTTTGATCCCAAAGTGGCTTACTCAAAAGGTTTAGCCGATTCGTTTCAGAAAGAAGCCAGCCAACAAAACATCAGCGTCGTGCCAATCGAATTCACTTCGGGCAGCCTGCCTGAAACAACGGCTTTTGATGTTTTCCAGGATTCGCCAGCCCCAGACGCCGCGTTTATCTCTGGCGATTACACCGATGTTGCCAGGATTGCCAAGTCCTTGCGCGAACAAAACATCACCGTGCCCTTAATTGCGGGTGACAGCGCATATTCTCAATCCTTGCTGCAAACCGCAGGCGCAGCCGTTGAGGGCTTGACTTTGGTCAGTTATTTTCATGCCAGCGCCACCAGCATTGGAAGCACCCAAAGCTTCGTGAAAGCCTTCGCCAACCGTTACGGCGGCGGAACACCGAACGCTCGAGCCGCCCAGGCTTACGACGCCACCAGGACGCTGCTCGAGGCAATCAGACGCGCCAAAACCCTCGACCGTGCGGGGGTCAAGGCGGCACTGAACACCTTCACCAGTGCAAAACCGGGTCCAGGGGTGACCAGCAAAGTTCAATTCAAAGACGGTGGAATTGTCGGGCGTCCATTTGTGGTGATTCAGGTGGCTCAAGGCAAACTGGTCTCGAGCGGCATCGCACCACAATAAAATCGAGCACAACCAACATAAAGCTCGAGCGTTTTTGCTCGAGCTTTATTCTTTGACCCTGACCAGTTTTCCACCCTGGCTGACCCGGTAAACCCGACCACGCCATGATGTGGTGGTCTGAATCAATGCCCGAATCCAAGCACCCAGCAATAAAATCTCGGTCAGTGGTAAAAACCACATTGAACGCCACATGGCGGGTTCTTTAAAGTAAATCACGTTCAAAATCGCAATGCCAATCCAGCGAGAACTGACGTAAGCCAGTAAAATTGCCCAACCGACTGCTGAGGAAAGACCTGCGAATGGCAGCACGAATGGCAATGCCAACGCCGCCAAAATAGGGTGTGTTAATGGCAAAAGGCAGTACTCGAGCAGTGGAATCGTGGTGCGGTAAGTCAAATGCCAGCGGTGTTGATGTGCCCAGTATTCGAGAAAGGTTTTATGGGGTTCGGGAACATTGCCGCGTACTTTGGTGATGATGCTTTGATAACCGGCTTCAGACAAAAACTTACCCATCGTTGAATCGTCAGCAATATTGTCTGCCACGCGTCCAAACCCACCAACTTGCGCCAGCATTTCGGGTTTGATGGCGTAATACGTGCCTGGGAAAACGTCTCGTACTCCAAAAAGTTCTTTCATGCTGTAAAACAAAATCATAAACGGGCTGTAATACGATCCAATCAAATGAGCGCCAAAGTCTTGCATGTCTCGGTAGACCGGAATCGCACCTGCCGCCGCCACGGGTTTACCCCCGGGCTGAGAGTACAATGCCCGTACCAAACGACGTAAGTCGTCTTTTCCAGCAATCAAATCTGAATCTGCGCTGACGTAAACCTCTCCAGTGGCAACCCGTTGCGCAGCCAGGACATTGTTGGCTTTGCCCATCTCTACGGTGCGTGGACTCGAGTCCACCAATTTGATTTCACGGTTTGGATACGATTGCTGCAATTCCCGAATCATCGGCAAAACTGGGTCATCCTGTCCCTCGACTGCAAAAATCACTTCAAAATCAGGATAATCTTGCTCGATAAACGACACAAAACCGGCTCGAGCCGCAGGGTCAAGCCCTTTGACTGGTTTTAAAATAGACACTCGAGGCCATTTTGTGGGGTTGCTGGCTTCTGGTTGCGCCAAAAACTTTAACACGGCAAGAAAAGCCAGCACAAAGACCACGCTCGAGATCAACGTGAAAGCCAACAGTACCAGCGCAACCACAGCCATTGCCTGCATCATACCTCGAGAGTTCGCTTGTGGGAATCAAATGGGAGAAAATTTGAGACCGCATTTGCAAATTCGTCTGGTTGCTCGAGCCAAGGGTAATGACCAGTTTCAAGCTCTATCAAGTCTGCCCCCGCAAGATCAACCAGCCAGTCCGTCTGAGATGGGTAAGCGGTGACATCTTGCACGCCTGCAATGACCAAAATGGGTTTTGAAATATCTGGCAGGTAATTTGGGTATTCAAAATCCCACAAGCCATTAAAGACCAACATCTCCTGCATGGTTCCGCCCGCCAGCAGCGTCGATTCGGCATCAGAAAACTCGAGCCTCAGCCGCGATTGTGGGTTTGGAAAGTGCAATCTCGAGATCAGGTCGCTGGCGTTTAACATCGAAAAAGCCTTCTCGATGCGGTCTTCAGGTTTTTCAGGAATTTCAGTTAAGGTGTGCTCGCTCAGGCGTGCCGCAGACTCGAGCAAGACCTGAGACAGTTCAGGATAATGAATCCAAGGATTGACAGTAATAACTTTGTCGGTGTGCTCTGCAAAACGCCGTGCATACTCGAGCGCCAACAATGCCCCAAACCCATGCCCGAGCGGCGTCCAGGAATCGATTTCCAGAAATTCTCGTACCGCCTCCAGATCATTCACCAACGCATCAATCGTGTAATTCATGGCTTCAGGTGCAGGTTCGCTCGAGCGTCCGCAACCGCGCTGGTCAAGGTAAATCACACGATACTGATCCAAATATTCACCAGCAATGTCTTGAAAACTGTAAGAGTTATAGCCTGGTCCACCATGCAAAAACACGATCACTGGCGCATTT
>JAYTKL010000061.1:0-2166 GCA_043730305.1 Deinococcales bacterium
TTGATTTGTACTTCACCAATGCTTGCCCTGGCACAAATTCGGCTTGACTGGCGAGGTTCAAAAATTGTGGTCCAGAAGAGACTGAGCCGGTCACGCCACCTTTTTGCGGGCAACTCGAGAACAAGATCGCCACGATGGGCGCTAAAAACCATAATCGCATGATGTCAGAATACCGTTTAAATCTGAGTTTTGAGTTCAGTTCTTGTTTAGTTTCTTCTCAGACACAAGTTTGACGGTTTGTATCATTTGGCTTCAGAATGGCGTGTGCTGCAATTTACGCCAATCACAGCCAAACATTGGATTGCCCTCGAGCCGATGGTCAAACAGTTCTGGGCGTTCGAGCAAATCAGGTTTTCGAGCGAAAAAGCTTTGAAAGTCTGGCAAAACGCCTGGGCGCAACCCGATTTTGTGCGTGGCTGGCTGCTCGAGTTTGAATCCCAAGTTGCGGGTTATGCAGTGTTGACCTTTGGTTTCAGCCTTGAATACGGCGGGATTGATGCTTACATTGACGAGTTATTCGTGAAACCTGAGTTTCGAGGTCGTGGGTTTGCGGCTCAAGCCCTCGGGTTTTTGACGCTCGAGTGTCAAAAGTTGAATGTGGTCGCGTTGCATCTCGAGGTTGATGCCGACAACGAAACCGCAAAATCCGTGTACGCAAAATCGGGTTTTAAAACCACAAAACGAGAATTGCTGAATAAAACCTTATGAAACCCAATTTGCGCAGCAACGACCCGATGTGGAATCTCGAGATGGCGCACTGGGTCAACGGGTACACGCTCGTGGCAGGTGTGGACGAGGCTGGACGTGGCGCTCTGGCTGGACCCGTTTCGGTCAGTGTGGTGATTCTGCCGCCAGATGGAAGAAGACGCGATTACCGCGATTCCAAAACCTTGAGCGCCAAACAACGCCAGAAACTTGCGCTCGAGATTCAAGCTGAGGCGCTGGCATATTCGCTCGAGTTTGCCCCAGCGTCCGAAGTCGATCAATTTGGCGTGCTTGCCGCCACCAAACGCGCCGCCATTCGGGCGATTGCCAAACTCGAGTTGCAACCCGATGCGCTCGTGACCGATTACCTCAAACTGGCGTTGGACATTCCGACGCTAGCGCCCGCCAAAGCCGATAACAATTCGTACAACGTTGCCGCCGCCAGTATCCTCGCCAAAACCGCTCGCGACGAATTCATGATTCAACTCGCGCTCGAGTATCCAGAATATGGTTTTGAACGTCACAAAGGTTACGGCGCAGCCGCTCATTTAAAAGCACTTCAAGACCACGGCGCGATTCTCGAGCATCGACGGTCATTTGCGCCCGTGGCAATGGTGGTTGAAGGTCTGTTCAAAGATTTAGCCAAGGTCTGATAAGGGTGGCTCGACCGGGGTCGGTTTGAAAAAACAACGCAGCAAAATCGGTGTAATGATTGCACTGGCAATCACCAAAACCACCGTGACCGAAAGAATTTCAGGTTTGATGATGCCGCGCTCGATGCCGATGATTGCAATGATTAAACCCACCTCGCCCCGAGCGATCATGCCGGCGCCAACCCGAGCCGCCTCGAGCGGTTTGTATCCCGTTAAGAACGCACCTGTGGTTGCGCCCAAAAATTTTCCGCCCAATGCCAACACCAGAATCCCAATCACAAACCAGAAACGCCCACCTTGAAACGCCTCGAGTAAATTGGCGTTTAAACCAATGTTCACCAAAAACACTGGAATAAACACGCCATAAGCCAGCGCCCGCATCCTCGAGTCGAGTTCATGCTTGAACGGGTTTTGCTCAAATAAGACGCCCAGCAAATACGCGCCCGTGATGGCTGCCAGACCACCAATCAACTCTGCGCCGAGGGCGTAAACAAACAACAATCCCAAGCCGCCAGCCAGTAAACCTTCTGGAACACCAAGACTTGCGAACCATTTCAAAAAACCTTGAGCCAGGGGTGCAACCACAATGCCAATGGTCACAAAAGCAATCACTTTCAAAATCACCAACCACAACGGCGCACCGCTCGAGACAGCCAGCGCCAACGCCACCAGTGCCAGCACATCGTCAATCACTGCCGCGCCAAGAATGGTCGTGCCTTCTTTAGACCGCAGTTTCCCGAGTTCCTCGAGCGTCCGAGCCGAAATCGAAATGCTGGTCGCGGCGATCACCACACCGACAAAAATCGCG
>JAYTKL010000062.1:0-6836 GCA_043730305.1 Deinococcales bacterium
GCCTTCGCTGAGTACCAAGGAGACCATCATGTCCGCTGAACTTTATTTTGCCAAAGAACGCATTCAAAACATGCAAAGCCAAGCCCAAGTCGCACGCGAAATCCGTGCTGCGAAGGATCAAAATTTAGTTTCTCGAGTTTTTAAGTTTAAACTCCCACGCTTTTTCAACCTCTCCCGCAAGCACGCCTAAACCACCCCTTGCTTTGGCTCGAGTTGATGCGGACCCCTCCCTGCCCTTCACTCTGGTAGCCGAAGCTTTTTACCCGCCCTTTTGATTCAAGGGCGGGTTTTTTGATGGCTCGAGAGTTTGAAGGTGGTGTTTGAATACCACCTCAAGTTCATTGATCTCAACCTTGAATCCTATTCGCGGTGATTCAAGCTCGAGCGCCCATCACTGCCTCCAGATTTTCATGACCTGCCGCAGGCATATCACCTTGCCCATGTGATACGCCGTGTGAACTGCCAGAAACTCGAGGGCATCGCGCCAGTTTGATTGTGGATATCTGGGTTCTGGTGCGTTCAACCAGCTTTCGTCCTCGGCTAATGTTACGGCTCGTTTGGAGTACGTCAGGAACATCTCAACAAGGTCGTCCCATTCCTGTTGGTTGGCTGGTGCAGAAGACAGCGGAAAATGCTCTGCATATGCCCAGTGTTCCAAAGCTTCTCTGCCCTCATCAAGGCTGATTTTCAGAGCCATTGCCGTATGCCAGAGTTCTTGATAGATACTGTGGGGAACGTCGTTGGGACGCGCCCCCACTTGCTCGAGGGTCAGTCCTGCGAAAATGGATTCACGCGGCGCAAATCCTCCGGTCAGCAGCAGATCGTCCCAATCATTCATGGTTTTTCCTCCGCCAACTGCCCCAGACGCCGTTGTGCCGCTCGATAAGCCGAGCGTAGGCGTCCCAGGTGTCGGACGAAAGCGGTTTGATCGTGTATTTGTTCCTCTCATCCTTAGACATAAATTTAGCATTTTTGCATAAATTGTGCCATTAATTATGTGTCAAGTGAAATCGTTCAAAACAATGGACATTGCAAAGACTATAATCAGCTCATGGCAAAAGTAGAATCTTTTAACCTCGACCACACCAAAGTCCGCGCCCCTTACGTGCGCGTGGCAGGAAAACACCTGACGCCGAGCGGCGACACGATCACCAAATTCGATCTGCGCCTGGCGCAACCCAATCAAGAATTTCTGGGCACTGGCACGATGCACACGCTCGAGCATCTGCTGGCGGGAAACTTGCGCGATCACTTGTCTGGCATCATTGACATTTCGCCGATGGGTTGTCGCACTGGGTTTTACATGGTCATGGACGGCGAGCAAAACCCCGAAACGGTGCGGGTGGCGCTGATGAAAACACTGGCGTTCGTGCGCGATTTTGACCAAGCGATTCCTGGCGTGTCCGAACTCGAGTGTGGCAATTACCGCGATCACAACCTTCAAAATGCCAGAGAATGGGCAAAAAAAGTCCTCGAGCAAGGCTTAATTGTGCAAGAAACCGTGCGCATTCCCGACGGAGTCTCGAGCCAATGAAAAAGATCATTTTGTTGGCGGCGATGGGTTCTGAAGTCGCGCCACTCGAGAAGAAACTGCCTGGAGTGGTGATTCTTGGAACGGGCGTGGGCAAGGTTGCGGCTGCCATGAACACGCAACGTGCGATTCTCGAGCACCAACCCGATGCAATTATTTTTGTCGGTGTGGCGGGCGGTCTGGGCAGTGTCTCGAGGTTGGATGTGGTCGTTGCCAAAGACGCGGTGCAGTGGGATGTGGACATCACACCGATCAACGGTGGTGAAGTCGGCACACTCAACAACGGACAGCGTTTCTTGCCGCTCGAGCCAACTGGTTCAGAACTGGCGTTGCAGGCGTCGCTCGAGCTTGGTTATCCGAGCATTCTCGGTCGGGTCGCGTCTGGCGATGCGTTTGTGGCTGACCCGAGCAAAAGCGCTTGGATTCAACATGCGTTTCAAGCCGATGCCGTCGAGATGGAAGGGGCTGCGGCGTTACAAGTTGCGACTGAAAACAAGATTCCAATGGTCTTGATTCGCGTGATTTCGGACGGTGCTGGCGACGATGCCCCGATGAGTTTCAGCGATTTTCTCGAGGCTGCCGCCGAACGTGCCGCCAATGTGGTTGCCGCGTTCTTACCCAAATGGCTCGAGCATCTGAGCGCCTAAGTTCAAATGAAACCCCTCGAACCCACCACCTTGGATCGTTTGGACCGCGTGTTGTCGCAACTTGCGGCGACACTCGAGGTTATTTACTCACGGCGGGTGCTCGAGGATGTGCTGGGCGATCTCGAGGAGGTCACGGCGGCACAGCTTCGCACCCTCAAACTGCTCTCGAGCGAACCGCTGGGCGGCACGGGTTTGTTGATTGGCGCGATCAGTCATGGTTTAAGAATCTCTTATCCTGCCGCCAGCAAAGCCGTGGATCGATTGGTCGAACATGGTCTGGCTGAACGCAGCCGCAGCATCGGCGATGCGCGTCAAACCTTTGTGCGCCTGACCGAACGTGGGCGTGAAGTGACCGAGAAGGTCAGGCTCGAGCGTCAAGTCAAACTCGAGCGGGTGTTGCAACAGATTGGCGATGAGTCAATGATTGCCAAGTTCACAACCTTGCTCGAGGATTTCACGAATCAGTCGGTGCAGGACTCCCAGGATGCTTTGGAGGTCAAGCTCGAGACTGGTTTTTAAAACTGATTCAAACCGTAAGACTCGAGCATGAATTGCAGGTTTTGAATTGTGCTGGCAGATTTTGCGCTAACCAAGGTGGCGACACACTTGTCTTTTAAGGGCGTGTAGGGCTTGTTTTTGTCCAACCGAAACGATCCGTTGCCAGTCATACTCGCGCCAGCAATACCTTTGATTTCAAAATTGCAGACAATCTGGGACAACGCGCCGCTTAACTCGAGAATCGCACGGTTTTCTTTGCTCGAGAAAAAGAAAAATACATCCAAAGTCGCTTTGCCATTTTTGGCAGTACCACTGGGCACATTTGCCAGAAGTTTAATCAGGTTGATGTCGTAAATTTGCGTCCCAATTTGGACTTTCCAAACTTGACCCAGTTCAATATTCGGTGGCCACGAAAGTTTCAGATTGCTCGAGGGTGGCGGTGTGATTCCAGTGGTGGCTTTGATAATGCTTGGACCGCCAGTCAACTCGACGCTACAGATTTGGTTGAGCAAAACCGTTTGAGCGTTCTTGTCTTTTTTGTAGACCGCCTCGCCCGTTAAGGTTTGACCGGTCAAACCTGATTCGCCAAAAACGCAACCCCAGATGCTGACACCATCGGTCATTTGCAACACGGCATTGCGGGTATCTGCAACCCAGTAAAAATAAGCATCCAAACTCGAGGTTGCCGCCACAGCTTGTCCGTATGGGTCGCCGTCTTGATCTTTGGCATTTAGGGTCAACGTCCAGTCGCCCACGGTCGGAATACTGACCCGCCAGGTTTGCCCCACCTCGAGGTTGGGGGGCCACAACGCACTGACTTTTGGCGCAGGATCAGTTGCTGGTTGCGCTAAATTCGGTTTTGCACGCCCTGTGCCGTCGTCCAAAGCAGCGGTGCAAAAACCGCTGTAAGGTTTGAAGCTCGAGGTTGAGTCTTTGACAAAAGTTACACCGGTCATGCTGTACTCGGTCACGCCGTAAGACCCAAATTGGCACAACTGCGATATTTTACCGTCGGTCAGCAGCAAATTCGCAAAATCTTTTTGTTTGTCATAATAGAAAAACACGTTGTAAATGCTCGAGTTTCGCAAATTCTTGGCTTTGCCAATCGGGTCGCCGTCGGCATCTTTGCCCTCGAGTGTCACCAACCAATCACCAAGTTTTTCAATGCTGACATACCAAGTTTGTCCGACCGCAATTTTTGGAGGCCAACCAATAGCCCCTGTGACGACGGTTGGTGTGGAAGGTTGCTGGGTTTGCGCTTGGGTCAACCCAAAACCCGCAAAGCAACAAGCCAAAAATAATTGTTGAAAAAACTTCATGGCGTACAGTCTGGCATAGATTCATGAGCATTTTTTTCAGTTTGGCTTGACCCAAAACGCTTCACTTCAACCTGTGCGACTGTTTTTAAACTCGAGATGCGCTAGCCTGAACCATGAAAATCTTTAAATCGATGCTGGTGGTTTTGTGCCTCTCGAGCTTGTCCTTGGCACATTCGCCAAGGATGGTGTCCCAGGGTATTCATCTCAGCGCCCTCACCGCGTACCAAGTTCCCGATGCCAATATTTCTTGGGCGCTTTATGCCAAACTGCCAGCCAAAAGCGTCGAATGGTACGGCTTTGAATTGAAGGCTGGACAAGCCTTGTACATTTCAATAACCGTGCCACAAATCGAGGGGCTGGAAGATTTTGCGCCAAGTTTTGCCATTGTGGGCAAGGGCTTAAATCCTTCAAAACTCGAGTTTGTTCCTAAAGGAATGGGGGCTGTGGTTGTGCCACCAGTCGCCCCAACGCTCGAGGTTCATGCTGGGCATGGGTACTGGGTGCGGCAAAGTACCACTATCAAAGCACCCTCGAGTGGGACGTACTTTGTGGCTGTGTTTCACGAGGCATCTAAGGCTGGTAAGTACGTGCTCGCACCTGGGCGTGCGGAAGTTTTTGTCAATCAAGGTCGAGCCTCAAGTGGTGAAATCCAAACCTATTTTGCCAAACCTTAAGGTTGAGGTGTGTCAAAGAATTTTTTTGAGATGGATGCTCGAAATTGACCTTGTCTGAATCCCGCAGCCAGTATAATGAATCCGTGTCGGAAGATCCTAAACAAGCAATGGTTGAACTATACGAGTACAAAGTTGCAGACCTGATCGCTGGGCGCGAACCGCTTGGTGGGAAACAATCGGTCAAAACCTTGAGAGACAGCATTGCAAAACTGGCGTTGAACGGTCAGCAACTCAGGCGCTACCGCGAAACAGACCGTAAATTGCGCGAAAAAAGTGCGGCACCAAAATCGCTGACCCAAACCGTTGAGGGCGAAAAACTCGATGTTAACGTGGGTCTAAACCTTGATCTTGATTCTTCAATGCCCGCCGTTGTCCCAGTCGTGACCGACAGGCAGATGGCAATGGCGAACCTCGAGTTGACCGACGGCGAAACATTTGTCTTTAGAGCGCTCAGCCAAGCGGCGTGGTGCGTGGACTTTCGTGAAGAGGTGCAACGCCAGAACAAACGTTTTCGGCTCGAGCCGAACCGTCCGAGCTTGCGCCTGATTTATGCCACCTTACACAACCTCGAGCAGTATTCGGAATTGCCTGGTTTTAGTCAGGATTTAAACCTTGCCAAGTTCAAAGTCATTTCAGCCGTGCCACACAGTGACGATCCGCTGATCAGTCTGGGCAACAACGATGTGGTCAATGAACTTTTAGAGGGACTCGCCAACAACATCGCCAATTTTTCGCAACTGTACCCGAAGTTGACCATGCCCAGCAGCGAAACGCTTTCGTACTTGCGCCGTTTCGCGGTGGCTGTCGCCAATGACAGCACCGCCGGCGAACCGCCGCCTGTGGTCAGTCCCAGCCCGCGTGAGATTCAAAATGCGCTCGAAGAGGTGCGCCGCGAGAACCTCAATCCCGAAGCCAAACGCAGCATGCTTGAGCGTTTACAAAAACAACTCGAGCACGCACTTTCACAAGAAAAAACCTTGCTCGGACGTTACGATTCTGACCGCCGCGCCCTGCAAGAATCGGTGGAAACGATTTTTGGGTATCTGATTGATCAAGTGCCCGAACGCCTTGGTGGTCGCGCCAAAGACCGTCATCCGGTGCAAAAAGCCTTGAACGCCCAAAACGAACACTTGAGGCTCGAGACGGTTGATCCAAGCGCCACCGAGGTTGCCGTGCGTTTGCAACGAACCGGCGGCACAAGTTTGGCGGGCATCGAAGTGCATTGGCACACCCAACCCGAAGGTTGGGCAATTGAGGTTGGTGGCGCGGAATACCCGCTCCAGTCCGACATGAGCATTCCGCTCGAGGGGCAAGAGATTCGGGTTTACACCAAACAGGCGCTCGGCACGATATACGCCCTGATCAAAATTCGTGACCGTGGCGGGGCGAGCACCTTGTGGGAGGCGCTCAAACTTGCCCGTACCGTGGCAATCATGCTCGACCCGAGCGAACAATTTCTGAAATTGCGATTGGCGAGGGCTGCCACCAGTTGGATCAAAGACCGCCGGGTTGACTTGGATCAGGTCAGTCCCGAAGTGGCGGCAAATTGGGCGAACGCGCCCGAGGATCGCCTGCTCGATTTTGCCCGCAAAGGCGCGACCCGTTTGCAAGAAATGTTCAAACGCAGCCCCGAGGCGGTGCTCGAGCGGGCTTTTTATGCCAGTGCCGAATCGCTGTCCGAACCTGGCGGAAACAACAGCGCGAACATTGTCACCAAAGCCTTTAGAGAGCTTTTAAAAATGCCCGATCATGAACCGATTGAGGGTTTGGACATCCGAAAACCCGACGAGGCATTGCTGGTCTTGTACCGTGGCGAACCAATCACGATTCGGGTGATGCAGCGTGCCTTGACCATTAGAACTGACAATCTGGGCAAAATTTACGTGTTGCTGCCAGGTGGCGGTGGACGCACCCTGGAACAGATTTTGGTGCACCATGTGCCTGGTGGCGCGATCATCATGGCACGTGAAGGTTTCAGAATTGCCTTGAGCTATATTACCGTATGACCTGGCACGAGGTGCTCGAGATTCATGGTTCGAGGCGCGGGATTCGGGTTGATCGCACCCATGCCAGCATTTTGCTCGATTTTGGTTTGAGTGTTTACAACAACCGCCGTGAGGCAGGGTTTTTGTTTTACGAGGGCGAAGGCAAGTCGGGCGATCAAATC
>JAYTKL010000063.1:0-9917 GCA_043730305.1 Deinococcales bacterium
GGCGAGCTGGGTTTGAGTTGTTGCGGAGGTGTGTGTTGCTGAGTTGATCACACAACTTGGACAAGACCCGATTTTGACACGAATCCTTGTGTGGACTCAGATCAACAAAAGACAGCAGTTTTCATATCCGTTGACGCGCTTCTTGACCCTTACGGCAGCACCTGACGGGCTTGGGTCGCTTCTTGACCCTTACGGCAGCACCTGACGGGCTTGGGTCGCTCCGCGCTCTCACTCCTATGAAAACTGTTGTCTGTTGCTACTCCCTCTGGTCGCCAATGTCCGACGCTTCTTGATTCCAAGACGCACCTTCTTGACCATAAACTTGCACCTAACGGGCATGGTCGCTGGCGGGCGGAATCGCTTCTTGCTCATAAGACAGCACCTGTCGGGCTATTCGCGCTTCGCGTCAAACATTGTGCAAGGCGCTGTAGTGTATTCACAAATGACTCAACTCCCACATAAAAACCTCGGGCTTCCAAATTTCTGAAAGCTCGAGGTTCAATTGAAATACTTATCCTTCTAGTGCGGCGTCAAGATCCATTGGCACGCTGGCAAGCGCCCGTGAGACGATGCAACCCGTTTTGGTTGCCTCTGCCAGTTCCAAAAATTTCTCGCTCGAGATGCCTGGTACTACTGCGCGGGTCACGAGTTTGAGTTTGGTGATGCTCATGCCAGCCTCGAGCTTCTCGACGGTGCAGTTGCCTTCGGTGGCAACTTTGATGGGTACAAAACCATTGGCTTCGAGTGCGGCATTGAGTGCCATCGAGTAACAGCCAGCGTGGGCGGCTGCCAGCAATTCTTCGGGGTTGCTGCCAGGACCGTCTTCAAAGCGGCTCGAGAAGGCGTATTGAATATCAAGCCCAGATTGACCGGTGATGTGTCCCTTGCCCTCTTTGAGTGTCCCAGTCCAGGTGGCGGCAGCTTTGCGTGTTGGCATCTTGATTCTCCTTTGCTCGAGCTTCATCTCGAGAATTCATTGTAAGCCCGCGAAGTTTGGACATTTGTTATGTGCGTTGCTCAAATGGTAATGGTTTGTCTTGAACACCCAAGGCGCGGCGCAAGAATGAAACAGTCTCGTTGATGTAACGTTCGGGCGCAATGTCTGACTGCCCAAAAATGATGGCGCGACTGAGGGGCATCATCACGCCGCTGACGAGTTCGGCAGTGATTTGCAGGTCAAGACTCCCGTCTATTTCTTGGCGTTGCCGTGCCGCCCCCAGCATCAACTTCATTTGCTGGACTTGTTGATCTTGTTCGAGTTGCAGGCGCTTTGTTCCGCCCAACAGCACATCCATTTCGATCACGTGCATTAAGTCGCGGTGTTGCTGCGACACCTTGTACACCGCCCAGATGATGGCTTGAATCATCTCGAGGATGGGTTGGTCGTCATCCATGACCGAAAAAATGGCGCGGCGAATCTCGAGTTGCAAACCTTCGGCAACGGCGGCGATCAAGTCGGCTTTGGACGGGAAATACAGGTAAAACGTGCCTTTGGCAATGCCTGCCAGTTCGACAATTTCGGACACTGGTACGTCGTCGTAACGTTTTGCGGACAGAATTGAACGTGCCGCCTCGAGAATCCGTGTTCGCTTGTCGGACTCTTTGGGCTTGGCTGTGATTGCGTTGTGTGTTGCGTCTGGATTGGTCATTGATTCAATCCGCCGCCTGCGGCGCAAGGGTCGCGTCAGGGGTCAGACT
The DNA here is from genome assembly GCA_043730305.1 of Deinococcales bacterium. GTDB lineage: Bacteria > Deinococcota > Deinococci > Deinococcales > JAAFIG01 > JANXTZ01. Next base: position 1,699 of record JAYTKL010000063.1, read on the forward strand.
GCCCTCGCGGTTGGTTCTGGGTTGAATGTGTTTGCGTTCAAATCGGTAAAATGCCGACGGTACCACAAACAAGGTCAGAATGGTGCTGGTCAAGACACCGCCCAGAATCACCACGCCCAAGCCTTTGCGAAACTCTGAACCCTCGCCTTCGCCCAGAATCAAGGGAATGCTGATGACCAGCACGGTCAGCGTGGTCATGATGATTGGACGAAGGCGCAGACCTGCCGCCTCGACCAGGGCATCTGCCAGTGGCATGGCTCGAGCGCGTTCGACCACGAAATCGAGCAGAAGAATGGCGTTTTTCGTGACCAGTCCGACCAGCACCACCATGCCCAAAACCGTGATGATGTCGAGCGCCACGCCCAGAATTGCCAATGCCCAGATTGCGCCGACCACCGCCAACGGTACGGGCAACAGCAAATAAATTGGGTATCTGAAACTGTTGAATTGGCTGCCGAGCACAATGTAATTTAAAAGTAGTGCCACAATAATCGCAATCGGACCGTACAAAAACAAGTTACCCAGCAGCGCGGCGCTGCCCGTCGAACTGCCCGAACCGATGCGCACTTGGTCATCAACCAGACCTTGATCTTTCAACGCTTTTTCAATCGGTGCTCGAGCGGCAAAACCATTGACGCCTTTTTTCAGGGTCAAATTGAGGGTCGCGTTGTAGGTTTTGGACAGTCGGCTGATGGTGCTGGGCGCTTGACGCAATTCAAAATGCCCCAGTTCGGAAACTGGCAGCACCGAACCGAGCGTTGGCGCGTACACGGGCAGGTCGAGCAGGGATTGCTGTCCACTGATTAAGACAGGGTTCAGTTTGACATTCACGTTGTACGACTCGTCACCGTCACGAAACGTTCCGGCTTTGGTGCCCTGATTGGCGGTACGAAGGGCTTGCGCCAGATCATCGGGGGTCAAACCAGTCCCCTCGAGTTTGCTCTGCTCGGGTACAAAAGACTGCTCGAGCGAGGTTTGACTGATTGAGGCGCTGACGGCGGTGACGTTCGGGTTTTTACGAAGCGCGGCGATCACGGCGGGCGCTCGAGCCTCCAGGGCGCTTTGGGTCGAGGAGGTCAAACTTAGACTCAGGTCGGCACTGTCGCCAGGTCCACCCTGAGCGCCCTGAACTTGAAGGTTGATTTCTGGACGGTCGGCAAGGATTTTTTTCAGATCGTCGGTGTATTCGGGCAGCAATTCAAAACTCGAGGGACGCTGACCTTTGGGTGCGAGGTCAAGGGCGATCGTGGCGTTTCTGGATTCAACCCCGCTCGAGTTCAAACCGCTGGTCGTGCCAACCGTGGTGGCGACTTTGCGCACCTCGGTACGGGCAAAAAAGTATTTTTCAACCCGTCTCGCCATGCGGTCGGTTTCCTCGAGTGCCGTGCCGGGGGGCAAGGTGATGCGCACGTTGGCTTGAGAGCTGTCCTGTTTTGGTGAAAAGACAAAACTGACCTTTGAAAACGCTGGCACGATGCTCAGGAAGAACAAACCCGCGCCCACCAGCACCCAACCGTTGTAGCGCAAAACGCGGCGTAATGCCCGAGAATAACCGCGTCTGAGGGCATTTAAACCGGCATCGGTGATTTGATACATGGCGTTGCCCAGGGCATTGAGCAGCCCCAGGGTCACGACCACCAGATGGTAAAGCACAGTCAAAATAATTGGATACAGCACAATGCTGGCAACGATCACGCCCACGCTGGGGATTAAGTTGGGTGCAGGATTGATTGCCGTGACTGGGGCGCGAAGTTTAATCACCAGCGGCACGATTTGTCCAAGTGCCAGAATCACCAGTCCAACAATTCCAAGCGGCGTGCGCCACGCCTTCCAAGCCCATTTAAAACTGCGTGGCACGGACAAAACCGCCCTGCCAAAATCTGTCCAGGTCATGGTTTTCGGGTCTGGCGTGTATGCCATGCGAACGGTCAGGAAAAACAGCGCCTCGAGCCAACTGAACAAAATTGCGCCAGCCAGCCCAAGGGCGAATTCTTTAAAAAACTGTCCCAGAATGCCCGGGATCAACGCCAATGGAATCAACACCGCCAGAAGCGAAAACGTTGCTGCGGCAACGGCGCTAAAGACCTCACTCGCGCCTTTCAAGACACTCTCGAGCAAGCCGTAGCCCATGTGGCGGTAACGTTCGATGTTTTCGGCGACCACAATGCTGTCGTCAACCACAATGCCCATTGCCACGATCATGGCGAGCAGCGTGATGATATTAAAAGTAAAACCAAAAAAACCGAACACCAACGGCGCTGCCGAGAGCGAAATTGGAATCGCCAGAACCACCGCGAACGCCGTATTGAGTTTCCCGAGCGCCAGCAAACACACGATTGCCACGATGCCCGCCACCAACAAACCCTCTTTTAGGGTGTCGTTGACACTTGCGGAAATACTGGTGGACGTGTCGCTCGAGATTTGCGCCGTGAAACCTTTCGGAAGCTCGAGCTTGGTGATGGTGTCACGGACGCCGCTTGCCACCGCCACCGTGTTCGAGCCTGAAACTTTGCGAATCGAGAGCAACACCACGGGTTGACCGTTGAAACGGGCGTAACTGTTGGTGTTGGCGGCGCCGTCGCGTACCACGCCCAGGTCAATGACTTGCGTGCCGTTGGCAGGGTCAACCAAGAATTGTTCGATTTGTCCCAGAGTGGTCGGCACGTTTCGGGTGGCGAACGAAATGTTAGTACCATTTGCCGAAATATCACCGGCAGGTAAATCGAGTGCCGAGGAGCGCAGCGCATTGCTGACCCTGGCAAAACTCAGGTTGTAAGATGCCAACTTGGCTGGGTCGAGCAGCACTTGAATCTCTCTCGCGGGAGCGCCCGAGAGCGAGATGTCAGCCACGCCAGAGACCCGCTCGAGGGCGTTGCGCAGGTCTTTGTCGGCGTAATCAAACACCTCGCGCAGGCTTGTGCCGCCGCCAGACACGGCAACTTGCATGATCGCCTGATCGTTTGGGTTGAAGCGTTGAACGTTCGGGGCGCTGGCGTCGCTGGGCAGTTGAGACCGAATGCTCGAGACTTTTTGACTGACATCGTTGGCGGCGAGGGCGGTGTTGACACCGTTGCCAAAACTGATCGTGACCTGCGAAATTCCGTTGCCGCTCGAGGAGGTGATGTCTGCAACGCCAGTCAAGGTTGACACAGCGTCTTCAATTTTTCTCGAGACTTGTTTGTCAACGTCTTCAGGGGTTGCGCCAGCGTAAACGGTGGTCACCGCCACAATCGGAATGTCAAATTTGGGCAGTAAGTCCACGCCAAGACCAATCGCGGCGACCAGTCCAAAAATGAAGATCGCCACAAACACGCCCAGGGACAGCACGTACCTCGAGACGCTGAATTTGATCGCCTGGTTTTCGCGGATTTCGGCTTGGGGGGCAGTGCTGATTTCAGCCAGTTCGTCATTCCTGACTTGCCCAAGGTTTGCGGGTTCGCGCTCGAGATCGCTCATTTTGAACTTCCGGTATTGGTCAAGACATTGATCCGTTCATTGTTTTGCAGGCTTCCTGGTACGGGGTAGACAACCCGCGTTCCAGCTTCGATGCCCGTGACCGCCACCTGTCCACCCGATTCACCGAGCACGCTGACTGTGCGTTGCACCGTATTGCTGTCTTTGACCACATAAACATAAGTTTGACCACTGCTGGTTTGAAGTGCGCCCGTTGGCAGCAACGTGCCTTTGGCAACCCTCAGGCTGTATTGGACTTGTATGGTGCTGCCCGCGCTAAAACCTGTGGTGTTCTGATTGCCTACGACCCGTGCAAAGGTTTCAACCAAACGGTTCGTGCCGGCAATTTGCGAACTGCGCGTTACTTTTGCCGCCAGGGTGCGACCAAGGGCTTTAATGCGAAGGCTGCTGCCAGTTTGCAGGGTGTTGGCGTCCTGGGTCGGAACTTTAAACCGTGCCCTCAAACTCGAGGTGTCAACCAGTCGTACAATTTTTGCGCCAGTGTTTACGAATTCGCCAACCTCGCTGAACAGTTCCGCAATTTCGCCCGCAAACGGCGCCCTAATGGTGGTTAAATTCAAGCTGCGGGTGGTTTGGGCAATCTTATTTCTGGCTTGCGCCACCTGAACCTCGAGCAATGCCAGGTTCTCGCTTTTGGCACGTTCGGCTTGGGCAAGGCTGGCTTGTGCCTGTTTGTAACTCGTTTCGGCTTGGGCGAGGTTGGCTTTGCTGGTGCTCAGGTCGGTCTGCGACAAGCCACCCACCTTAAAGACCGCCAGATTGGCTTGATAGCTTTGTTGTGACTTGTCCAAACTGATTTTGGCACTCTCGAGCGACGACCGACTTTGATTGGTGGTTTCGGGCGCTTTGCTCTGGCTGCTTGAAAGGTTGATCTGGGCGGTTTTGAGTTGCAACTGCGCGTCAACCAGTTGTTGCTGCAAACCCGTGTCATCGAGTTTCAGAATCACCTCGCCGCTGGCAACCTTTGAGCCTTCACGGTGTTTGATGGTCATGACTTGACCACTGGTTTGCGCGGCAATGGTGCTGTCAATGGTTGGCTCGAGCGTCCCGTTGACGCTGCGATTTGTGCTTAGCACACCAGCAGCGACCGTAATGGCACGCACCGAGGTTGCCGTTTGGCTGGGGGCAAGTGTGGTCTGGGTTTGTTTGGTTTTTGTGTCGCTCGGTTGATTGCAGGCGCTTAACAGTAGTGCAAGGGCTACGGGCAGCAGGTTGGATTTTTGCAATGGCATGGTGTTGATACTCCTTGAGGGTGGTTGTTTTGTTGACCTGTGGCTCAAATTCGTGCTGCAAACTTTTGTATTACCACTGAAACCCATTGCTCGAATTCAAAAATGACTGAACTGACGGTCAGTCATTTTCGAGTATAACGCTGAGAACCTAGCCGTCAAGGTCAAATTATCCAATGGATATTTGGTCATCAAGCTCGAGTATTTGTTATTTTTCAAAGTCCAGATTGCTGTCCGACCGTTTTATGTAAGTGCGGTTTGCAATTTGTTTGGGGTCGCCAGTTCTATGTCGCAACACGACACTTCATGAAATGCCAGACAATCGCAAATTCTGGTTGAAAATGCTCGCCGCCTCAACTTAAGATTCATATTGCATTGCTTTTCAAAGCCTGAACATACGAAATTTGACCCTGGAGCATGTTGGCAAAAAATTGCTTGACAAACTCCAGCTCACTGACTTTGTTGCCCGCCATCGATGTTTGGTAAACCTCATGCAGATGTTGTCTGACGACCAGAACATAATCTCGTCCATTTTGGGTCAGGCTGACCATGACCACGCGACGGTCGGTTTCGCTCGAGTGTCGGGCAATCCAACCGCGTTCCACCAGGGCATCGACCACTCCCGTCAACGACGATGGTTTCATGCCAATGCCGCTCGAGAGTTGTCGCATGGTTGTGCCTTCAGAAAAATCTTCAAACAGCGACTCGAGGATCATCCAGTCGCCCATGTCCAATTGGTCGCGCTCTAAGGTGACCAAAAACAGTTTGCGTCCATGCCATGAAATCTGGTGCATCAAGCCTACCAGGTCACTTTCGACTGCGGCTCGAGAATTTTTGCGAGGCGAAGCCGAATTGTTGGATTTTTTGGGCTTGGTAATTTCCATGTTTAAATAATACGAGATTTAAACTATTTCAAATCAGAACCATGCCACAATTGAGCAGGCAATCCAGAGAAAAGTTGCACCCGAGGCTCGAGTGCAACTCAATAATTAAAGCGTTAAGCGGCAGCCAAATACTGTTTGCTGGCTTTGGAACGGCGTGGCTCACGGTTGTCTTGTTCCAATTCGCGTTCAAAAGCCAGGGTGTCCGCCCAGTCGCCCAAAGTTTTTAGACCGAGTTCAACAACCTCGATGGGTGATTTGCAATTTGTGCCCTCTAGAAAGCGTTTGGCGGCTCGTTTCAGATACGATGTCTTTTTCATGGTGTCCCCCTTCAACAACTGGTAATACGTGCAGTTTAATTGCCAAGTGTGACCAAATCGTGACTTGGGTTTATGCCAGTCCTGGCTGTGTTTTCTCGACTTTGGCGCGACGCTCGAGCCAGCGCACCAAGTCAATTGGACGCAGAAAGACGATGATTTCGCCAGTGAGGGAATCCTCGAGTTTGGCGTTCCAGACATCTTGGCTTTGTTCGATCAGGATGTGATAATCACTCGGGCGATCAGTGTCGCTATTTGTTGTTTTGATGGTTTCATTTCGTTGCATCAACCCTATTTTGAACGACAGGCGTGACCTAAACGTGACCGGGAAAGGAGGTTGTCTCAGTCAAGGTCTTTGCTTAACATTGTTTCCAGATGTTCAAACGTGAGTTGAAAATCGATCTGATCCGGCAACGATATATTTCGAGGGTTGGCGTCAAGCCATTGTTCTACAACCGAAGCGGCATAATCCTTGATTTCGGCGGTACTGCGTTCGTGCTGGATTGCAAGGGCAAGCAACTGCCCTGCAAGTTCTTGATCAGAATTCATTAACAATTTGGCAACCCCCACCATGATCTCGAGGATGATGTTGTACGCCCCAATGGCTTTTGCATCCTCGAGCGCCCGTGCGTAATGTTGTTTCGCTTCTCCTGGCTCGCCCATGCCCACCAGGGCGTGTGCCAAATTGGTCATGGCGTTGGCAATCAGCCACGGACCGCCGAGTTGTTGATAGAGGGCTAAACTCTCTCGGGCGCTCTGTTCGGCTTCGGAAAAGTTTTTGACCACCAACGCCCGCCAGGAAATCCCTGTCAAGCATAAAGCTGTACCTTTCACATAGCCAATTTTACGGTTTGACTCGAGCGCCACTCGGTAGTATTCGATGGCTTTGCTGTGGTTTTGGTCGAAGGTTGCCACCCGCCCGAGCAAGATATTGGTGGTGGCAATCATGTCAAGCTCGCCGCCTTTTTGTTGCAACTTCAGGCTTTCGATCAGGTGTTTGGTGGCGCTCAATGTGTTGCCCAACTGAAATTCGGTGTTGCCGAGCCAGTACAATGCTCGGGCGGTAATGATTGGGTCAAGACTTTGCCGTGCCAATGCCAAGGATTCCTGACAGGTAGGCAGCACTTCAGCGTAATTCGAGAGTCCACCCGCAATCCGTGCCAGTCCAGAAAGGCATTCGGATTGCAAGCCAGAATTGTCAATCGATCTGGCAAGCTCGAGCGCCTGTTCAAATTCCAGCTTGGCGTCTTGGTAGTCCGCCAAGTCGTGTTTGACATTGCCGAGTTTCATCTGAACTTTGACCAGCCAATTACGTTGGTCGCCGTTGGGTTGACCAATCAATCGCAGCGCCATTTCGAGTTGAGTGCGTGCAGCCTGTGATAAATTCAATCTCTCGAGCCGTTCGGCAGCCAGATAACGGTAGTTCACAGCTTGTATACTCTCGCCAGCCCGTTCAAAATGCTCTGCGATTCTTTCTGGTAAGGCGTTCTTGGACATGGCGTTGCTTGCCAGTTTGCGGTGAATACGACTTTTTCGGTCACTTAAAATTCCGTCTTCCAGGGAGCGCCTGACCAAATCATGACTAAATCGGTAGCCTGTGTCTTGGGTGTGAATCAATTGTGCCTCGACACTTTGCTCGAGCGCGTCAAGTGCGTCCCATTCACTTAATGCGGTTGCGCCCTCAAGGTCGGAGAGATCGAATACAGAACCGTTTAAGCTTGCCGCTTCCAAAAGTCGTTGAACTCCAGCTCCAAGGCGTGTAATGCGTTCCAAGATCATGGTTTTTAAGCTGTTGGGAATGGGTAATTGTTGATAATTTAGCTCCTCAGGATTCACTTCCCAAAGTCCTTGGTTGACCAGCAAAAATCCACTGGCGAACAAATGCCGAATGGTCTCGAGTGTAAAAAATGGGTTTCCACCAGTTGCGTCGAACAAACGCTCGGAAAATTCGATTGCCTGTTCTGACCCTGAAAGGTTTCTGACCAGTTCCAAGACATCAATTTCGCCCCATGCCATGAGACTGGTTTTTCTTAAGATTCCTTGGCGCTCGAGCGAGTTGACGCTGATTCTGACGTGATCCATGTTTTCAAACTCGGATTCTCGAGCGGTAAATACAGCTTGTGTTTTTGTGGAACTCAGGCTCAAACCAATCACCTGCACGCTCGATTCGTCTAACCAGTGCATGTCATCGACCAGCAACCTGCCGCCGCCAATGATCAAGCCCAGTGCGTTTGCCAGTGCCTGCAAAAATCGTGTTCGACCCTCGAGCGATGGTGCTTCGAGATTTTTGCTGTTGGGTTCTATTTCTGGCAGCAACC
>JAYTKL010000064.1:0-8086 GCA_043730305.1 Deinococcales bacterium
GACGCTTCTTGATTCCAAGACGCACCTTCGGGCGGAATCGCTTCGCGTCAAACATTGTGCAAGGTGCTGTATGCTTAACGCAGTGCGGCATTTGCGGCAATTTGCAACGGGTCCCAAACGCTCGAAAATGGTGGCGCATACGCCAGGTTCAGGTTTGCCAAATCTTCGAGCGTGCCCGCGCGGTGCAGCAACGAAGCCACGACATCAATGCGTTTGACCGCATCGCCGTGTCCAACAATTTGCGCCCCCAACAGCCTTGCGGTTTTGGTTTCAAACACCAAACGCACCATGATTGGACGGTGGTCTGGGAAATAACTGGCGTGATCGCTGGTGTTGATGCTGATGGCTTTCGCCTCCAGACCGAGTTGAAAGGCATCGAGTTCGGATAAACCCGTCAAGCCGACTGCCACGTCAAAGACTTTGGAAATCGCGGTTCCGACCACACCAGGAAAACTCGAGTGTCCACCGCCAATATTGGTCCCGGCGACACGCCCCTGATGGTTGGCGGTGTTGCCCAGTGGAATGTAGGCGTGGCGTCCGCTGACCAGATGATGCACTTCGGTGACATCGCCCGCCGCGTAAACACCGGGCAAGTTGGTCTCGAGTTGCTGGTTCACCTCCACACTGCCAAAAGGTGTCAGGTTCACGCCAAAACTGGCTGCCAAGCTCGAGTTTGGACGCACGCCAGCCGCCAGCAAGACCAGATCGGCTTCGAGTTCACCCTGAGAGGTGAGGACTTTTTGCACCCTGCCATTGCCTGAAAAGCCCTTTACTTGCTCGGAAACCAGCACTTCAACGCCGTGACGTTTGACTTCGGTCAGGGTTAAGGCGGCGGTGTCGGGGTCAACATTGCCCAACAAACGCGGCAGTTGTTCGATCACCGTCACCTGCAAACCACGTTTTTGAAAGGCTTCAGCCATCTCCAAGCCAATGTAACCACCACCGACAATCACGGCTTTGGGGGTGCTCGAGCGGTTGTAAGCCTCCAAGATCGCTTTTTGAATGGCTTCACCGTCGGCGATGTTGCGCAGCGTAAAAATGTTCTCGAGATCAACCCCAGGTATGCGTGGTCGCAGCGCCGAAGCACCCGTGGCAATCAAGAGCTTATCGAACGAGGCTTTGAAGGTTTGACCTTCCCGATGGTTGCGCACCTCGAGCACACGGTTTGGATAATCAACGCTCAAAACCTCGTGCTGGGTTAAGGCTTCGATCCCTGTTTGGGCAAAATCTTGTGGCGTGCGGGCAATCAGCTTATGAAAATTGCTGATCTCACCACCGATCACGTACGGCAAGCCACACGGTGCAAAACTGACTTGGTTCGAGCGTTCAAACAGGGTGATCTCGAGGTCAGGGTTGACCCGTTTGGCTTTCGCGGCGGCACTCGTACCGCCTGCCACACCGCCAATCACAATCAATTTCATGGTTTGTACCTCCAAGGTTCAGCATTGTGCCGCATCATTACCAAGGCGTTACGACAGCGCTCGAGAGGCACTCCAAGGTAATGCTTTGGTAATTGCTCAAATCTAGACTCGAGCCAACAAGGAGGCTTTTATGTTCAACAGAATCTTGATCCCGATCAGCCAAGAAAAACCAAGTGAACGTGCCGCGAAAATGGCGCTCGAGTTCGCCAAAATCTTGAATGCTTCGGTGGTTTTCACCTATGCCCTGACCGAGAAAGTCCCGACCGATTTTGGTCAAGAAGTCATTCGACCCTGGAAAGAACGGGCGCTGAATCTTGGGGTTCGAGCCGAGTCTCGGCTGGCAGACGGTTACACCATGAACATCGGCGATGCAATCGCGTTCGAAGCTGACAGTGCCAACTGCGACCTGATCGTGATGGGCACCCACGCCAGGGAAGGTTTGAACCGTTTATTGATGGGCAGCGTTGCCGAGCGGGTCTCGAGGGTTGCCAAAATACCCGTTTTACTGGTGCATGGCGAGGAAGGCAAGCCGCCAACCGTCATGTTCAAACGCATTCTGGTGCCAATCGATGGCAGCGAAACTTCGGTTCTGGCTCTGGAAAACGCCAAAGAACTCGCCATCAAACTCGGTTCGGAACTCCATTTGGTGCATGTCGTGCCTGACGTTCCATTGCCAATCGGAGACCCAATCGGTGGTTACTCGGCATTTGATTACACCACCCTGGCAGCCTCGCTCGAGATGACGGGCAAGCAGACGCTCACCCAAGCCACCGCGTTTCTCAAGCCACTCGTGCCAATCATTCACCTGCATCATGCTCATGGCAACAAGACTCAAAGCTTGATCTTGCAGACCGCCAAAGAGCAGCAGGTTGATTTGATCGTCATGGGAACACACGGTTACGGCGGTTTGAATTACCTGTTCTTGGGCAGTGTGGCTCAGGCGGTGTCTCATCATGCGAGTGTTCCAGTTTTGCTGGTTCGTCCAGTTGAAAAAACCACTTAACCGCTCCCGAAATTAAACCTCGAGCATCAGAATTTGCTGCTCGAGGTTTAATTTTGCAAGCTCGAGATTCACTTGCTTTCTAAACCATTATTGACCCAAGTCAGTGCTTTGGGCAGGTCTATTTCTTTGACCGCCATCAATGCCACCTCGAGCAATTCGGTTGGCGTAAAACCATGTTGCCGGCAATCGCTGGCGAGTTCTTGAACGCGATCACAACGCAAGTTGCCCATGTCGAGTGCGAATTGCACCAGGCGGCGTTCGCGTTCTGAGAGAAAACGGATTTGCTCTGAGACATTCGCTCGAGTTCGAGTGGCGGTTTTTTGCTTGCTGGTCTGTGTTTTCATCTTGAACCTCTTTCAAAACCATTAACCTGCATGGGCTGGGGTCGAACGGTTTGGGGTACGCCGCACCAGGTTCGAGGCGAGAATCGCGCAGATCAAGCCCATGATTGCCAGGGCGACAAAACCTGCGGTGTACGAACCGGTTTTGTCGAGCAAGAACCCCAACTCGAGGGGTGGGAAGAAACCGCCCAAGCCGCCAAACGCGCCGACCAATCCGGTCACGGTTCCAGTTTCAGTTGGGAAGTGTTCGGGCACGAGTTTGAAGACCGCGCCATTGCCCAGACCCACGGCTGCGGCAAAGCTTAAAGCGCCGACGGTGAAACTGACGATGCCGGTTGGAATCAGCAGCAACGCCGCGACAACAATCACCAGGTAAACGCCAATCAAGATTTTTGCGCCGCCAAGTCGGTCTGCCAACCAACCACCGATGGGGCGCATGACGGTTGCCAGCACGACAAAACCTGCGGTTCGCATTCCAGCGTCGGCAAGCTCGAGGTTGTAGCGGCTGGTCAAAAGCGTTGGCAGGTAGACGCCCATCGCCACGAAACCGCCAAAGGTCACGAAGTAAAACAAGGATAACAGCCACGCCATTGGCGCACGACCCAAAATGGCGATTGCCTCGGAAAGTTTGCGGGCTTGCCCTGGTTTGGCATCACGGGCGAACAACCAAAACACCACGCCCCACACCAGGCTCGAGATTCCAAAAATCCAGACCACCGGATGCCAAGAACCAAAGGCTGTCGCCAGCCTCGGTGCGAAAAACACCGCGATGCTCTGCCCGATGTTGCCCGCGCCAAAAATGCCAAGCGCTGTGCCTTGATGGGCGGCATCAAACCATTTGGAGGTGAACGCCACACCGACCGAGAAACTGGTCCCGGCAAGCCCCAAGAAAAACGCCCAGAACAGCAAGCCCTGGTACGAACTCGAGAGGGCAATACCTGCGGCTGGAACAATGGCGAACAGCAACAGCAGGCTCATGACCAGACGACCGCCGTAACGGTCTGCCAGAATGCCCATTGGAAAGCGTCCAATCGAGCCGAGCAAGACCGGAATGGCGATCATCAACGAGGCTTGGGTTTGGCTGAGTTGTAATTCTTTTTTGAAAATTGGGGCAAGTGCCCCCAGCAATCCCCAAACCGCAAAACTAAAGGCGAACGCCATTGTGGATAAAAATAATTGTCGGTTTTGGCTGCCATTTGAAGTGCTTTGCATTGTTCTCTCCTTAAAAAACTTGAGGGCGAATCGTTGAGGGTTGTTGTTTCAAGCGCAAGTTTGAAGTCAGGGCATTACCAAAACATTACGAAAAGCACGCATTGCCAACTCAAAACGACTAGACTCGAGACATGGCTTTAGAAGAGATTTACCGCCAGATCGTGCTCGAGCATTCCCGCAAGCCACGCAACAAAGGCGTGCTCGAGAGTGCAAACATCAAACAAAAAGGGGTCAATGCCTCGTGCGGCGACGAGATCGAATTGCAGTTGCTGCTCGAGGATGGCGTGATTCGTCAAGCCAGATTTACGGGTGTCGGCTGCGCGATTTCGCAAGCCAGCGCCTCACTCATGACCCTGGCACTCGAGGGGCGCAAGGTTGGCGATGCGCTCGCGTTGGCGCACGATTTTAGCGCCATGATTCGTGGCGAAGCCCCCAAAGAAACCTTGGGTGATCTGGCAGCCTTTCAAGGCGTATCCAAACTTCATGCTCGGGTCAAGTGCGCCACGCTGCCCTGGCAGACCCTTCAGGTGGCACTGAAGCGCTCAGGCGAAGAAGTTGCGGCAACGCTCGAGTGATGAAATCAAGACGTCCACGTCCTCGGGCGTGTTGTAAATCCCAAATGAGGCTCGAGCCGTGGACTGCACGCCGAGCGCTCGCATGGCAGGTTGGGCGCAGTGATGCCCTGCCCTGACGCACACGCCGTCCTCGTCCAAGAAACTGGCGACATCGTGCGGGTGAACGCCAGTCACATTGAACGCGATCACTCCAGCCCGGTCTTCACCTCGAGCGCCGTAAGTCACCACACCCTCAAGTTGGTCAAAACGCGCCAAAGCATATTTGGTCAAGATTTGCTCGTGGGCTTGAATTTGCTCGAGTCCGATGTTCATGAGGTATTGAGCCGCCGCCGCCAAACCAATCGCCTCGGCAATCGCGGGCGTGCCAGCCTCGAATTTGTTGGGCGGCTCGGCGTAACTCGAGTGGTCGGTGAAAACTTCCAAGATCATTTCGCCGCCACCCAAAAATGGTGGCATGGATTTTAAGAACTCGAGTTTTCCCCACAGCACGCCGATGCCCGTTGGTCCAAGCATCTTGTGACCAGAGAAGGCGTAAAAATCTGCGCCAAGTTCTTGGACGTTGACGCTGGCGTGCGGTGCGCCCTGAGCACCATCAATCAAGCACAATGCACCGACCTGATGCGCCATTTGAATGATCTGTTTGATCGGATGAATCGTGCCCAGCGCATTTGAAATGTGCGCCACCGCGACCATCTTGACCCGCCCAGATGTCAAGAGTTCATTGTAATGCCCCAAATCGAGCCGACCTTCGGGCGTGATTCGCACGGCTTTGACAGATGCGCCGCGCATGGCAGCCACCAAATGCCAAGGCACCAGGTTTGAGTGATGCTCGAGTTCAGTCACCAGAATTTCATCACCCGCTTTCAGGTTCGCCAAACCCCAAGCGTACGCCACCAAATTGATTGCCTCGGTGGTGTTGCGGGTGAAAATCACTTCCTCGAGGTTTGGCGCCTGAATGAACTGCTGCATTGTCTTGCGGGCAGCCTCGTACAAATCTGTGGCTTCGCTCGAGAGGGTGTAGACACCACGGTGAACGTTCGCCCCGTTGGTGCGGTAGTAATCGTTCATCGCCTCGATCATGACCCGAGGTTTTAGGCTGGTCGCAGTCGAATCGAGGTACACCAAACGCTTGCCATTGATGACCCGCTCGAGCGCGGGAAAATCGGCTTTGAGCGCTTCAAAATCTCGAGTGACTTCGGCAGATATGGTCATGGTTTCAATCTTAGTACAGCATCGTTACTTTGGGATTTGTCTGACCAGAAAAAAATTTAAGAGCGCCACCAAAACACTGGCAATCGCGGCGGGCAAGAGGATGTTTTTCTGACCGCCAAGGTACGCATCAAGCCCAGAAATCAGCAAGAACAATTGCACAATCCAGAGCACCAGAACAAACAAGAAAATCCCATCAATCACCCAGAGTTTTGGTTCTTGTGGGTCCCTCATGCTTCACCACCTTCTATCGCGTAAATCTTGCCGTCCGCAATCTCGAGTTTGATTGCCGCCAGTCCACGTTGCGGCGGTCCTGCCAGCACATCACCGCTTTTGGCATCAAAAAACCCTTCGTGGCATGGGCACTCGAGCTTCTGAGATTCCTCGCTGAAGTAGACGCTGCAACCCAGGTGCGTGCATCGTTGCGAGAAGGCGCTGAACGTGCCGTCTTCGTGCCGCAGCAAAATCGCGTGCTGACCTTTGGCAGGATACTCGAAACTTTGAAAATCTTTTGTTTGCATCGCCTCAAGCTCTGTAATCTCGAGCCTGGGGGATGGTAATTTTGCTCCAACAAAACTCGAACGCACTGCCAAGTAGACGTTGCCCACCGCCATCGCGCCACTGCCCAACGCCAGAAAGCGGGTGAATTCGCGGCGCGTGATGTAACTGGTTTTTTCCCAGTCCACACTAAAGTCTGTTTTCCAATGTGGCTCGAGCTTCTTGGGTTTCATGACTTGCCTCCTGCGGCTCGAACTGAACTGGCACTGACAACGGGGAAGGCTTGCAGATGCCCGAACGGGTCCACATGATCAAAAGCCGTCTGGTCAAACTGCGCGGCTGGCAGTTCAATATCGGCGTATGGGTCAAGCTCGAGCCTCATCTCGCCCGTTGGCAGCACCATGAAAACCTTGGTGCGAATGGTTTGATCACCAAATTGGAATTCGTTGACCGGCGTTCCAGAACGGCGCGATTGGAATTCCTCGAGCGTGCCAAAAAACAGCGCCTCGGATGGGCAGACGGTGGCGCACATCGGGCGCAAGCCATACGCCGTGCGGTCATAGCACATGTCGCATTTGAGCATCTGGTCAATCTCGGGGTAATAGCGCGGCACGCCAAACGGACACGCGATCACGCAGTTGCTGCAACCGATGCAGCGCTCCTTCAGGCTGGATTGCACCACACCGTCGGGCGTGCGCTTGATCGCGTCGGCGGGGCAGACCTCGGCGCAGGTTGGGTTCTCGCAGTGCATACAAACCATCGGCACGGTCTGGGTCGAAAATTCGCGTTCCATGTACTCGAGGTGGATCATCGGTTTGCCCTTGTGCGTGGCGCATTCACCGCAGGCGTGCATGCAAGATTTGCAACCGATGCAGCGAATCGGGTCAATGAAAAAACGCTGCTCGCTCATCGGTTCAACTCCGTCCGACGACCTTCAAGCCCGTACTCCGCGCCGACGCTCACGGCGCGGCTCGCATCAAGTTCGGTCTGTTGACCCTCGAGTATCTCTGCAGGAGTGGCGGCACGAACCTTGCAGGCGCTGATCTTAAATTCTGGAATCTTCGAGACCGGATCGAGGGCGCGGTTGGTCAACAAATTTGCGCTCTGCTTGCCGCCCCAGTGATACGGAATAAACACCGTGTCTGGACGAATGGTTTGCACCACGCTGACCCGCAGCACCAGGTCTCCGCGCCGCGTCGAAACCGAAATCCACTGGTTGTTCTCGAGTTTTAAGGCTTGCGCCAGACGCGGGTGCATTTCAACCAGGGGGTGCGGGTACTGGTCTACCAGCGGTCCAATGCGGCGGGTTTGGGTGCCCGAAAGGTACTGACTGACAACGCGCCCAGTCGTCAACCAGATCGGATAATCCGCGTCCACGACCTCGGCGGGTGGTCGCCAATGCACGGTGTTAAAGTGCGCCTTGCCGTCTGGGTGATAGAACTTGCCATTCTCGTACAAGCGCGGTGTACCAGGATGATTGGTGTCAAGGTCTGAGGCTCGAGTCGCGGTCTTTCCAGTTTCGCTGGTTTGTGGCACGGGCCAGAACACGCCCTGTTCGGCTTCGATGCGCTCCCAGGTGACCCCAGAATAATCGGCTGTGCCCCCTCGAGAAGCCAGACGCAACTCTTCAAAAATTTCATGGGTGCTCGAGTAAGGAAAATACCGTTCGCGCCCAAGCCGTTTGGCAATCTCGAGCAGAATTTGCCAGTCGAGCTTGGCTTCGCCAGGCGGGTTGACGGCGGCGGCAATCTTGACAATCCGCCCCTCGGCGGTGGTCGCCGTGCCCTCGTCCTCCTCGTGCAAACTGCCTGGCAGCACGATGTCGGC
>JAYTKL010000065.1:0-1065 GCA_043730305.1 Deinococcales bacterium
TTAAACTCATACTCCAACCCACGACTTTTCTCGAGAATAAATCGATTACCACTGCCAAGTACAACCAGCCCGTGAATGTCGGGATGTAGGTAATGTCAGATACCCATTTCTGATTTGGTTTTTCCGCGCTGAACTTCCGCTCGAGATGATTCTCGAAAAACCCGTGTTTATGCTGGCTGTTCGTGGTCACACGATATTTACGATGGCTCTTCCCACGCCACCCTCGAGCTTTCATAATTCGAGCAATTCGAGCGCGACTCGCGGTAATTCCTCGCTTGTTCAAGCCGTGCTGCACTTTCAAACTTCCAGAATTCCCTCGAGACTCCTTGTAGACTGCCTCAATGCTTTTCTCGAGCTTTTCGTTCTCGAGCGCTTGGTTGCTTTTGGGTCGTTTCAGCCAAGCGTAATACCCGCTTTTGGCAACGCCAAGCACGTTGAGCATGGGTTGCAGCCAGTATTTGGTACGATTGTCTTTGATGAACGCGTATTTCACTTGCTCTCCTTGGCAAAGCGACCATGCCCGTCAGGTGCATCTTATGGTCAAGAAGTATTTGGCTGCTGCTTTTAAAATTTCACGCTCCTGACGAAGTATCACGACTTCACGTTCAAGTTCTTTGATTCGTTTTTCGGATTCGCTCAAGGCAACAACGCCGCGTCCCGTAAAGGCTGGTCTTCCATTGAGCGCGGCTTGCTTGGCTAAGTTCACCCAGCGATTCAAACCAGCTTGGGAAACGCCCAGGTCTCGAGCGACTTGGCTGATGGTCATTCCGTCTTGCTGGGCGAGTTCAATGGCTTGTTGTTTAAATTCTGGCGTGTAGGTTTTGATTTGTTTCGACATGATGTTCTCCGATTCTTATTTTGAACCGAACTTCATGTCCACGAAAGTGTACCCAATCCATCCACCAAAAATACTTCTGTACTGACGTTACGCAGGGTTTTGCAAAAACTATTTTAAACATCTACATGCTCGAGCGAACTTGACAACATCCTCAAAAACATAAAGGCTACGAACATGAACCGCAAAATGATCGACCTGTACAGCGACTACCTCATCACCAACTTCGG
>JAYTKL010000066.1:0-8477 GCA_043730305.1 Deinococcales bacterium
GGATTTGGTGGGTGCGACGGCTAAATTGAATTTGTGTTTTATTCGGTTAATGCTCAAGCGGTTGGCGGCGTCATGAAAAGATACCAAATAGGTTCTATAGGATACGAAGGTGGCTGAAGGCTTATTCCAAGTTTTGAAATATTTGAAAAAAAATCAAGCGAAGGGTATGAGGGTGGTTGAAGACTCCTTGCGAGTTGTGAAATACTCGAAAGCATATCAAGCGAAGGGATTGAAGGTGATCGAAGACCCATTCCAAGCATTGAACGCGCCTTACTTGACTCGAGTACATCTCGGGTAACACCTTTTGGAATTTTAGGCTGGTCTGTCATATCGATAATTCATTATACGATGGATTTCCAGTAAATTTGGACATCCCGCGAAAAATTCTAGACTTTTCAAACGTAATCCAATTCCCCTTGACAAAATCAATCTCGAGCGTACAATAAAGCAGTCTTGAACTCTCGAGACAATAAATTTAAGTTTCAAATTCCAGGGGTTTAACCTCCTGGCTTTGTTGCGTCAACCACGATGGGCACTGACGAGCATTGACTTCTACGAGATTTGGCGTTCGGAAGCAAGCAATGTTTGGTGTCTCGAGTCTTGTCTCGGGAAGCCTCGTGGATACGGGGCAGGGAGTGTAAATGTCTCAACAGATTGAGCGTTTTGGTAATATCAAGGATGTGCTCGAGTTACCGCGTCTGGTCGAACTCCAGATCGGGAGCTTTGACACGTTCTTGCAAAAGGGTGTTTCGGCGGCAAACCGTGAGGATTCGGGTTTGCAAGGTGCGTTCCGCGAGATTTTCCCGATTGATGAGTCCGACAAGGGTCGCACGGGCGGTTTGGTGCTCGATTTTCTCGAGTACGAAATTGGTGTGCCGCCGTATGACACCGAGGAATGCCGCGAGAAGGATTTGACCTATCAAGCGCCGATGTTTGCGAAATTGCAATTGATTCACCGCGACACGGGACTGATTAAAGAAGACAAGGTTTTCCTTGGCGATTTGCCACTGATGACCGAAGAGGGTTCGTTTGTCGTCAACGGCGCGGATCGCGTGATCGTTTCGCAGATTCACCGCAGCCCTGGCGTGTACTTCACGCTGTCGTACCGTGGCACGAAAAAAATGTACGCCGCGAGCATCATCCCGATGCCAAAGCGTGGTCCGTGGATCGAACTCGAGTTCACGGCTGCCGATGTGCTGGAAATGAAGATCAACAAGCGTAAATTCCCCGTCACGATGTTGTTGCGCGTGTTAGGCATGGACGATGATGGAATGCGGAAATTGTTCAAGGGTTACGAGGAAATGCTCGAGCCTACTTTCTTGGACGACAAGACTTCGGGTACGAATGCTGACGAAGCGCTATTGCGCCTTTTCACAATTTTGCGTCCCGGCGACCCACCGAAGCGCGACAAGGCGTTCACGTACTTGCATTCATTACTCGCAGACCCAAAGCGTTACGATTTGGGCGACGCGGGGCGTTACAAGGTCAATGCCAAACTCGGCATCGAAAACCCAGAAAAGACCCTTCTGGTGCTCGAGGATGGTGTCTTTAAAGACGCTGGCTTGATTCCAACGATTCGTTATTTGCTGCAACTTCAGAACGAAGAGCCAGGCTTTGAAGAGGATGACATTGACCACCTCGGCAACCGTCGGGTTCGTACCGTTGGCGAGTTGCTGGCGGATCAATTCCGTGTTGGTTTGGGTCGTATGGCAAGGGGCGTGCGCGAACGTATGCTCTTGGGCAACCCCGACGCGGCAACGCCACAAAAACTTGTTAACAACCGTCCGATTGTCGCAGCGATGCGCGAATTCTTCGGGCGCAGCCAACTTTCACAGTTCAAAGATCAGATCAACCCCTTGGCGGAGTTGCGTCACAAACGCCGTATTTCCGCGCTCGGACCTGGTGGTTTAACGCGTGAACGCGCCGGTTTCGACGTGCGAGACGTTCACCGTACACATTATGGTCGCATCTGCCCGATTGAAACGCCGGAAGGCGCGAACATTGGTCTGATCTCGAGCCTTGCCAGTTACGCGAAAGTCAACCCGCTCGGTTTTATCGAAGCGCCGTACCGCAAAGTGGTTAAGGGCAAAGTCACCGATCAAATTGATTACATGACCGCGCACATCGAAGACCGTCACACCATCGCGCAAGCCAACACGGTTTTGGGCGAGGGCAACCGTTTGACCGGTCAAGTCGTGGCGCGTCGCAAGGGTGAGCCTGAACTTGTTTCGGGTGATGACTGCGATTACATGGACGTGACCCCAAAGCAAATCGTTTCGATCAGCACGAGCTTGATTCCGTTCCTCGAGCATGATGACGCGAACCGTGCGCTGATGGGTTCTAACATGCAGTCTCAAGCCGTGCCGCTGGTGCGTGCCGAACCGCCAATGGTTGGCACGGGCATTGAAGAGCGAATTGTGCTGGATTCTGGTACGAGCATGGTATCTGAGGTCGAGGGCGAAGTCATTGAGGTAGACGGCGATCACGTGGTGATTCGTCAACCGAACAAGAACGTGAAAGAGTACAAACTCACGCGGTTCTTGCGCTCGAACATGGGTACAAACCACGATCAACGCCCGATTGTTAAAGTTGGCGAGCATGTCAAGGCTGGGCAAGTCATCGCTGACGGTCCTGCAAGCTTGCAAGGTCGTCTGGCTTTGGGGCAAAACATCACGATTGCGATCATGCCATTTGACGGTTACAACTACGAAGACGCGATCTGCATGTCTGAAACGCTGGTGCGTAAAGATTATTATTGCAGCGTTCACATCGAAAAGCACGAAAAGGAAGCTCGAGACACCAAGCTCGGACCTGAGAAGATCACGCGTGATATTCCAGGGCTTTCTGAGGCTGCACTGCGCGACCTTGACGAGGACGGCATTGTTCGTATCGGCGCGGAAGTCAAACAGGGCGATATTCTGGTCGGTCACACCAGCTTTAAAGGCGAAACCGAACCAACCCCAGAGGAGCGCTTGCTCCGTTCGATCTTCGGTGAAAAGGCTCGAGAGGTCAAAGACACCTCGCTTCGCGTGCCTTCGGGTGAGGGCGGAACCGTTATTCGCACCGTGCGTTTTAAGCGCGGCGATGACGGCGTGGATTTGAAACCAGGCGTGCGTGAAATGGTGCGGACTTATGTGGCGCAACGCCGCAAATTGCAAGTCGGCGACAAGCTGGCAAACCGTCACGGCAACAAGGGCGTTGTGGCGAAAATCTTGCCACCAGAGGACATGCCATACTTGCCAGACGGTACACCCGTTGATCTCGTGTTCAACCCGCTCGGCGTTCCAAGCCGTATGAACTTGGGTCAGATTCTCGAGACTCACCTCGGCGAGGTTGCGCGTCGTTTGACCGCCGAAACAGGCATCAAACACCACTTCGTGACCCCAGTGTTCGACAGCGCCACCGAAGCAGACCTCAAAGTTCGTCTCGAGGCAACCAGCACCAAAGCCCGCAAAGAAAACAAAGCCCGTGGTTTTGAAACCGACGTGCGCGAACGCGCCGTGATTGAACGTGCTCAGAAGATTGGTGTGATTCCAACCACCGACGATCTCGAGGATGCGCAATTGCAACTCTCGAAAACTGGTAAGACTGTCTTGTTCGATGGTCGCACCGGCGAAGCCATCGAAGGACCTGTGGTGGTCGGCACGATGTACGTCATGAAGCTGTATCACATGGTCGAGGACAAGATGCACGCCCGCAGCACAGGACCTTACAGCCTTATCACCCAGCAACCACTGGGCGGTAAAGCCCAATTTGGTGGTCAACGCTTCGGAGAGATGGAAGTTTGGGCGCTCGAGGCTTACGGCGCGGCACACATTCTGCAAGAAATTCTGACGATCAAATCGGACGACATTGAAGGTCGTGACGATGCCTATCAAGCCATCGTCAAGGGCGACGAGGTTAAGGATGCCAGCATCCCAGAGAGCTTCAAAGTGCTGGTCAAAGAGCTTCACAGCCTCGGCTTGGACGTTCAAGTTTTAGATGAGCACGACAAGAACGTGGACATCTTTGAAGGCTTGATGCCGAAACGGTAATTCCCGCACCAACACGTGAAAAATGGTGCGCGAGGCGCACCCTACCAAAATCTCAGCCCAACAAGTTTGGACTTAAACTCCCTTCTCTCCTAGGAGAGAAGCGCTGCAAGCCCGAAGGTGCTGCTTTAAGCAGCAAGACGGGTCGGGGATGAGAGGGAATCAAGCCAGCCCGCTCGAGATTTAATTGAAGATTTCTCTCCCAAAGGAGATCCAATGCGCGATTTTAAGAAAGTCAGAATTCAACTTGCCAGCCCCGAAAAAATTCGGGATTGGTCGTATGGCGAGGTCGAAAAGCCCGAAACCATCAATTACCGCACGCTCAAACCAGAGCGTGATGGTTTGTTCGACGAGCGTATTTTCGGACCTGAAAAGGATTACGAATGCGCTTGCGGCAAGTACAAGCGTCAACGTTACGAGGGCAAAGTCTGCGAACGTTGCGGTGTCGAAGTCACCAAAGCGGTCGTGCGTCGTTACCGCATGGGTCACATCGAACTGGCGACCCCTGCCGCGCACATCTGGTACGTCAAGGACATCCCCTCGAAAATCGGTACGCTGCTGGATTTGAGCGCAGCGCAACTCGAGCAAGTTTTGTACTTTGCGAAATTTATTGTCACCAACCCAAGGGACGCCCTGAAAGACGGTCGTCCATTAAAACGCGGCGAGTTGCTGTCCGACGAGGAGCACCGCGAGTTGCGTGTCGGCAAGCAGGAGACCTACTCGTTGAGCGTCGGCACACCAGCCGAAGTTCGTGACGGCGAATTTGTCACCCGTGGTCAAAAACTTGGTGGCAACACCGCCGCCAAAATGGACGGGCTTGCACAGTATCGTTTCCCGCGTCGTGCAACCCTCGAGTACACCGAGGAGGGCACTGCGAAATTCACACTGCCGAAAACCGCGACGCTCGAGAAAGAAATTGCTCGAGCCGGCGAGGAACTCTGCGACGGTGCTGAAGACCACCTGATCTTGGCAACTCGAGACGCAGTGGTGAACGTGATTGAACTTGGTGAAGGCGTGACCAAGGGCGGCGTGGTGATCGAGCTTCTGGATTCTGACGACAACAGCCTGCTCGAGCGCGTGTTCGTGCCTGTTGGTTTTGAAGTCTTGGTCGGCAGTGGCGAAAGTGTCGAAACCGATGCGGAACTTGCTCGAGGAACGGGCGATTTGATTCGGATGCCACGTGGCGGCAGCGCCAAAGGCATTGCGAGCAAAAAACGCGGCGCGAACCTTGACATTACACTGACTTTGAACTGGAAACGCGTTGAAGAGATTGAAATGAACCCAACCATGCACGTCTTGATCCCTGATGGTGGGCAATTCAGTGGTGGGGATCGTTTGATTGGTGCAATCGACCCGAGCCAAGAAGTCATGGCTGACGCAGACGGCATCATGAACCTGCACGAACCCGCCAGCATCGTGGTGTCTCGAGCGAAGGTGTATACCTACAACGACGAACCGATTGTCGTGAACGGTGATCGCGTCCGTCCAGGCGACGACCTGGCGGACGATGGCAAGCTGAAATCCGAGATTCACGGTCGGATCGAAATTGACCTGGTGCGCCGTCAGGTGCGCGTGATTGAAGCTTACGATTTTGAAGCCAAGATGGGTGCGGAAGCCATTAAGGAATTGCTCGAGGGCATTGAACTCGAGACGCTCGAGGCTGAACTGGTCGAGGAGATGGCGAATCCAAGCCGTCACAAGCGAGCCAAAGCCCGCAAGCGCTTGGAGGTTGTGCGTGCGTTCAGGAAGTCCGGCAATCACCCCGCCTGGATGATTCTCGAAAGTGTGCCAGTCATGCCGCCAAACTTGCGCCCGATGGTGCAGGTTGAGGGTGGACGTTTTGCAACCTCGGATTTGAACGACCTTTACCGTCGTCTGATTAACCGCAACAACCGCCTTAAAAAGCTGATGACCACTGGTGCGCCAGAAATGATTATCCGCAACGAAAAGCGCATGTTGCAAGAAGCCGTTGATGCCCTGATCGACAATGGTCGTCGCGGTACGCCCGTCACGCACCCAGGCTCAGACCGTGCGCTGCGTTCGCTCACCGATTTGCTCGGCGGCAAGCAAGGTCGCTTCCGTCAGAATCTTCTGGGCAAGCGCGTGGATTACTCGGGTCGTTCGGTCATCGTGGTCGGACCCCAGCTCAAACTGCATCAGTGCGGTGTGCCAAAGCGTATGGCGCTCGAGTTGTTCAAACCGTTCTTGTTCAAGGTCTTGGAAGAAAAGGGCGTTGTTACCAACATCAAACAAGCCCGTAAGTTGCTCGAGCGTTACCGCGACACGCGGGACGAAATTTGGGACGCACTGGAAGAGGTCATTCAGGACAAGGTTGTACTCCTCAACCGTGCACCGACGCTTCACCGTCTGGGCATTCAGGCGTTCACACCAGTTCTGGTCGAAGGTCAAGCGATTCAATTGCACCCACTGGTCTGCGAGGCTTTCAACGCCGATTTCGACGGCGACCAGATGGCGATTCACGTTCCACTCTCGGCATTTGCGCAAGCCGAAGCCCGCATTCAAATGCTGGCATCGCACAACCTGCTCTCCCCTGCCAGCGGCGAACCGAATGTCAAACCTGCCAAGGACATCATCCTGGGCATTTACACCCTGACCCTGCCTCGAGTCTCCAAACACGGCGCGGGCAGCAAATTCAAGACCCCGCAAGATGCCCTGAAAGCCTTTGCGGACAAAAAAATTGACCACAACGCAAAAATTGTGGTGGATGGACGCGACACCTTCGCGGGTGCGTTGAAATATCACTTCTCAAATCCTGACGAGGCATTCCAAGCCGTCTCGAATGGCTTAATTGACATGCAAGACATCGTGACCATTCGGATTCCAACGGCGGTTGGCGTCAAAACCCTCGAGACCACCCCAGGTCGGGCGTACTTCCACCGCATCATCACCGAAACCCTGACCGAAGACGGAACGGTGTTAACTCGAGAATTCGTGAATTTGAACGTGCCATACGCAAAAGATGCCCTGCGTGATCTGGTCATGGACGTGTTCCGATACCTCGGACTCGAGAAAACCGCCAAGCTGCTCGATGCCCTGAAAGACTCTGGTTTCAAACTTGCCAGCACCACTGGCGTCACTGTGGGTATTGACGACGCAATGATCCCAGAACAAAAAGCCAGCCTGCTCGCCGAAGCTGACGTGGAACTCTCCAAAATTCAAGAAGACTTCGCCTTCGGCATGACCACAGACCGCGAACGATACCTGCAAGTCACCAAACTCTGGACGGACATCACCGAACGCGTGACCGATGCCGCCTACGAAAACTTCGAGAACAACTACCCGCTCAACCCGTTCTACATCATGAGCACCTCGGGCGCTCGAGGCAACAAACAGCAACTCCGTCAATTGATGGGAATGCGCGGTTTGATGCAAAAACCAAACGGTGACGTGATCGAAATTCCGATCAAAGCCAACTTCCGCGAGGGTCTGAACGTGCTCGAGTATTTCATCAGCACCCACGGCGCTCGTAAAGGTGGCGCGGACACCGCGCTTCGAACGGCAGACTCGGGTTACTTGACCCGCAAGTTGCACGATGTCGCGCACGAGGTCGTGATCCGTCAAACCGATTGTGGCACCAGCGATTACCTGAACGTTTACTTCAAGGAAGACGGCAAGACCCGCAAGGTCAGCGACCTCGAGAGTGCGCTGTACGGACGTGTGCTGGCGCAAGAGGTCAATGTTAAAGGCTTGAAGCTCGAGGCTGACACAGCGATTGGTTTGGACGAAATGCGGGCGATTTTGAAGGTTCGCAACGACATTCACGACATTGCCGTGCGTTCACCGCTGACCTGCCGCACCCCAAGTGGCGTTTGCCAGAAGTGCTACGGTCATGACCTTTCGCAAGCCAAGATGGTCAGTAAGGGCGAAACCGTCGGTGTGATTGCCGCGCAATCCATCGGCGAACCAGGCACGCAACTGACCATGCGTACCTTCCATACGGGCGGTGTGGCGGGCGCTCAAGACATCACGCTCGGTTTGCCTCGAGTTGTGGAGTTGTTCGAGGCTCGCAAGCCAAAGACCAAAGCGATTCTGTCCGACCTTGACGGTGTGCTGCACATCGAAGAGGAAGACAACGACAAGATCACCCTCACGGTTTCTGAGGGCGAGTTCAGCAAGAAGTACAAAGCCGACCGCAGCTTCCGCATGATCGTCAAAGAGGGCGAACGCGTTGTCGCCGGTCAACCGCTGACACGCGGCGCGATCAACCCAGAGGACTTGCTCGAGAGTAAAGGTCCTGAAGCCGCGCAACGCTACCTGGTTGAAGGCATTCAACAGGTGTACCGCGCCCAAGGCGTGAAAGTTCACGACAAGCACATCGAAGTCATTGTCCGTCAAATGTTCAAATACGTCGAAATCACTGAAGGCAACGACAGCGATTATCTCGAGGGACAAATCATGGACCGATTCGATGTCGAACGCGAAGGC
>JAYTKL010000067.1:0-7921 GCA_043730305.1 Deinococcales bacterium
GTGGCGTGACCGGCTCAGTCTCTTCTGGACCACAATTTTTGAACCTCGCCAGTCAAGCCGAATTTGTGCCAGGGCAAGCATTGGTGAAGTACAAATCAAGTACCCGCAACCGTTCAGGCACAAACCTTTCTAGCAATTTAAACCTGCTCGAGATGCCAAGTTTGCGCACGAAAAGCAGTGTGCGCGGCACTGAAGCTGATGGCATTCAGACGCTAGCGTGGATTGAGGGTTTAAATGCCAGGGACGATGTTGAATACGCCGAACCCAATTACATCGCCCACGCGTTTTCCATCCCAAACGACCCGTTATTGTCTCAACAATGGGATGTTGCCGCCATGAATTCACAGGCGGCTTGGAATGAATTCTCGAGCGACGCCGACGTGGGCAAGGGTGTGACCATCGCCGTGATTGATTCGGGCATTTTGTTCAAAACTGGTGATGCCAGCCGTCAACACCCCGATTTTGTTTGCGAAGTCGCCCCTGGTATTTCTAAGATCGTTCCTGGCATTGATACCGTGAATGGCGATACCGACCCGTTTGATGCCACCGCAGACAGTGAGTTTCATGGTTCACACGTGGCAGGCACGGCGGCGGCTTGCACCAACAATGCTAAAGGCATTGCTGGTGTGGCTTGGAACGCTCGAGTTTTACCAATTCGGGCGCTCAGTCTGGACAGTGGAAGTTTTGCAAATATCATCAAAGCTGTGCTCTGGGCGGTCGGAGAACCCGTGGCAGGCTTTGCCACCAACCCAAACCCAGCACAGGTGGTCAACATGAGCCTGGGAGGGGCGACTGCGCCCACCCAAGCCATGCAGGACGCCATTGACAAAGCCAACGCTCGAGGGGCGGTGGTGGTCATTGCGGCTGGCAACGGCGACGCTTCGGGCAAACCCGTTGATGTCAGTGGTTTTTCACCCGCCAATCAGCAAGGCGTGATCGTGGTCGGGGCGACGGGGGCAACCAACCTCAAGGCGAATTATTCCAACATTGGACCTGGCGTTTCTCTGGTTGCCCCTGGTGGCGATCAAGCCGTGCGCTTCAAAGCCGAGGACGGCATCTTGAGCTTGCAAGGCTGCGGCGCGACTGGTTTCAGTTCGGGCAGTGCCGCACCGTGCTCGAGCGGTGTGCTTGGATACGCCAACCTGCAAGGCACAAGCATGGCAGCCCCGCACGTAGCGGGTGCGGTCGCCCTGATGATAAGCCGACAACCACAACTTTTAAATCCAAGTGTCGCTAACAAAAACAGCAACTGGGCAAGGGTGCTTTCCTACCTGCAAGATGCCTCGAGTTTGACGGGCGTGACGGGTTGCGAGGCGGGTTGCGGTGCAGGCTTGCTGAATGCCCAAAAAGCTGTGCAAAACGCCAATGCTTACGGCGCTATCGGAGCGCTCTTAACCCAGGTTTCAGACAGCGCCAACGGCACAAAAGCGGGTGCGATCAATTTAGGCTCGAGCCTCTCAAACGCAAGTTTTAGTTTGCAAAATGTGGGTGACTCGAGTGCCAATGCAACCGTCACGGTCACGGGTGCTGGTTTAACTGTTCCCGCAAATCCCAATGTCACAATCGCCCCAGGTGCGAAACAACTGGTCAGTGTTGGTTTAAACCGTACAGGCTTGGCGGCTGGAAATTACGCGGGGCGGGTCAACATCACTTACAACTCTGGCAGGATGCTCGAGGTTCGGGTCTATTACAATCAGGGCTTTGCGCTGGTTTCGGGCAGCGATTATTTTGTGCGGTTTTACCAAAAATACACCAGCAACGACCCCGACAAAGACCCGAATTGCTCAAATGGCAGTTGTAGGCGACGCCTCAATTACCCCGACACGGCGCTTGGCAGCGACGGCAAGTTCAACTTCCTCGAGCTTGACCCTGGCGTTTACGATGTCAGCGTCTATCACCGCGTTAGTGGTGCGGCGAATCAACCCGTGGTGATCGACCAGATTGGCGAAATGCGCGGCATCACCGTTGACACCTCGATTGTCAACACCAGCCTGACCATGCGCGTCAGCAACCGCACCATCTGCTCTCGAGAAGGCTCGGTCACGGGCGGTCCAACCACCTGCCCATGAAGCGATTTTGTCTCTCGAGCTTGGTTTTGCTGCTATTTTGCAGCAGTGCCTTCGCCCAAAGTAACCCGAGCGTGCAAAATTCTTGGGCGGCAATTTTTGACCCGTACATGCTGCCTTACGGCACGCGTCCAATCGACACTGGTTGCGCCGTAGATGCCGACTTTAGAATTGTCAATTACCTGTCTTACGAAGAAGGCGATTGGGGCAGCATCAACACCGACTTTGAGCGTTGGCAGTTAACGGCAAAATTCAAACTGTCCAGCGATTACGGCGAGTTCAGTATTCTCGTGCCGTTTCAAATTTTATGGTCTGGAATTCTGGACATTCCCTTAAACGCCTTTCACGGTCTTTTGGGCGTGGGTCAAAGTCCAATCCCATCCTTAAACGAAATCCGTATTGACCTGACAGGACAGCCGTCCGTAGGCGTATTCAATCCGGTGGCTGGCTTTGGCGACCCTGTTCTGGCGTGGGGCGCAAATTGGACGGACAACATCTGGACTCGAGTCACCTTAGGCATTCCCCTCGCTGACATCCAGAACTTTCTGGGCGGCGGCGCATGGCGTTTAGGCTTGACTGCAAGTTACGACGCCACCTGGGGCGGCATTGCCATTCATGCTGTCATTCCACTCTCGAGCGCCCCGCAACTGGCGGGGCTGGGCTTGCGCACCAGCCTCGGCGCACGGCTGTGGGCGCGACTGCCCTGGAATTTACCAGGCAAACTCGAGATGGTCTTGCAGAGCAGCCCAATCAGTGTCGGCGGAAAATTTGCGGGCGTCATGCTGACCTTTCACATCATCATTGGCGAGTTTGGCAGCACGCAATTCAGTTTTGTCGAAGACATCACCGCCACACTGCCCGACGTGGTGGTTGGTGCAAACTCGAGTTTTGTGGTGGGTTGCCCAGAGATTAAACCCTAAGAAACCAAAAACTCAAGCCTCAAAATTCATCAGGCTCGAGACTAGGCGTGAAAGGGCGCAGCAAGCGACCATGCCCATTAGGTGCGTTTTATGGTCAAGCGGTCTCGCCCGTAAAGTGCGTCTTGAGACCAAGAAGAAGCAGCGCCCCTACCGCACTTTTTTATGATTGCAATTTGGGTTTTTGCTAATCGCTATCTGCTAACTGCTAATCACTACTTTGCTTTGATCACAATCCTGCGTTCCGCCCCTTCGCCCAGGCTTTCGGTGCTGACAAAGGCATCTTCGCGCAGGGCAATGTGAATGATTCGGCGGTCGGCGGCACTCATGGCGTCCATCTCGAACGGTTCACCGCTTTTGCGAACCCTTGCGGCGGCACGTCTGGCTTGCTCGAGAAGACGTTCTTCGTGACGGCGTCGGTAGCCGCTGGCATCCACGCTGACGCGGGGGGCTTCTGCGCCCATTTCTTTGGTCAGAACAGTGTTTGCCAAAAATTCGATGGCGGCGAGGGTGCGTCCCTCGCGTCCGATCACCTTCCCCGCATCGCCGCCCAAAATTTCGGCGTTGACGCTGTCGCCGCGTGTTCGTGCCGAAACCGTGAAACCGGGGTCAACATGCACCAACATTCCCGATAAAAAATCTTCGACGATCGCGTCGCTGCTCGCCACCAGACCGCCAGCGCGTTCCTTGGGGGCAGTATCACTTGGAGCTGCACCACTCGAGCTTCGGGCTGGGGTTGGAGTGGCTTGTGGGCTGCTGGGAACAGCAGGGGCTTTCTTGGTGTCAGCGTCGCTGATACCAAGATTCTCGAGGTACGAGTCCAGATTATTCTTGTCGCTCATGTCAGGAGTCTATCATCTGGCTGCCTGGGGTTGAAGGGCGTTCATGAAGGTCATAACTCGAGCGGCAGCCCAAGTTTGGCGCTTTCGTAGGCTTTTAGAACAAGTCGCACACTTTCCAGACCATCCTCGCCAGTGCAAATGACGGGTGTGCCGTGACGCACGCTCGAGATAAACGCCACAATCTCGCGGCTGTGACCGCCCTCGTCGGCAAAACTGTAAATCGTTTCGTCAAGCGTGTTCCAGGTTGTGCCGCTCGAGCTGCGGTGAACGTGGCGCAGCTTGCGCATGTCCAGACGGTTGGTGCATTCCAGAGCGCCGTCCGTGCCGTAGACCCACCAGCCTTCCTCCCAGCCGGTTGCCGTCCAGGAACTTTCGACGCTACCCAGTGCGCCGGATTTAAACTCGAGGCTGGCATTGGCGACATCTTCGACCTCAATCTCAAAACCCAGCGTGGCGGTGCGGGCGAAAATGTTTTTGACGTTGCCGCCCAGGTTGCGGGCAAGGTCAAACATGTGACAGCCGTTATCGAGCAGTGTACCGCCGCCAGAGTTAGCCAGTTTTCCAAACGAATCCGCCACGGTTTTGTTGCCGCCCCAGTCGTGCGTTTGACGAAGGCGAATAAAGGTCACGCGACCAATTGCGCCGCTCGAGATCAGTTCTTTGGTTTTTTCGACCAGCAAGTTGGCGCGTAAATGATGCCCCGTCTGCAAGACCACACCCGCGTTTTTGGCTGCGTCAATCATCTTCTGGCAGTCTTCAAGGCTCATGGAGAGCGGTTTTTCGCACAAGACATGCTTGCCTGCAAGGGCTGCTTGAATGCTGGCTGGCGCGTGATAGGCATTTGGCGTACAGACGCTGACCGCCTCGAACTTTTCGCTTGCCAAGAGTTCCTCAAAGCTCGAGTACCCTGTGATGTTCCATTCTTTTTCGCGCCGTGTGCGGGTTGGCTCGAATGGGTCAACGAAGCCAACAATGACCGCGCCAGCCGCCGTGTAACCCCTGTAATGCGCGTTGGCAATGCCGCCCGCGCCAATCAGTGCCACCCGAAACGGCGTACCCTCGAGTGTTGTGCTCCGACCACCGTAAGTATTTGCTTGTGTCATTCAACGTTGCTCCTCGAGATTCAATTTCAACCAACACATCCTAATGGATGTCCGCCTGAAACTCGAGGGTTTAGCGTGAACCTGCGAATTCAATGTTGAAATACGCCACCGCACCCGTTTCATCAAAGGCACAAATCACGTACCAGACCAAATTCGGGCGTTTCTCAAAAACGGCAGTCCGTACGTAGGCTTTTAAATTGTCTTTCACAATGACTTCTTCTTCCAGCATCTCGAGTTCCTGCCCGTAGGCTTCAATGCCGTTTAAGCGGTACGTCCGAAATGCCTCCAAGCCACCGGTTCGCACCTGCAAATCTGGGGTGAACAAGTTGAACAAATCCTCGAGTTTGACCGCGTAAAAGTCCAGCACCAACTTCCGTCCACGCTCGAGCACTTGCGCGTCGGTCATGGGGTTAACGGCTTGTTGAAAGTTTAGAAAACCCGAACTTTTTTGTTTAAAATTTTGCGCCTGAACCGAAAACGAGAGCAGCACCAACATCGCCAAAACCAGTTGTTTCATCAGCTTTCTCCTTCACGCTCGAGATGCTTTAAAAATACTCGAGAATTTGGTTTGAGTCTGTACCGAGGGGTCGAATCTTGAACCGCACTTTTTGAAATCTCAGTCCGCCCGCTTATAATCCCTGCACGATGTCCGAACTCCAATCTTCAGAACCACGATTTTTAACCACCAACCAAATCCGCGAGATGTACCTGAGTTTTTTTGAAAGCAAAGGTCATTTGCGTTACCCCTCGCACCCAATTCCTGTCTATGACGACCCGACCATCATGTTCAGCGTGGCGGGCATGGCGCAGTTCAAACCGTACTTTCTGGGCGCAGAACCAAAGTTTGACCAAGGCGTTTACCGCCGCGTCGTGACCGCCCAAAAGTGCATTCGGATTGGCGATATCGAGAATGTCGGGCGCACCAGCCGACACTGTTCTCTCTTCGAGATGCTGGGGAATTTTAGTTTTGACAGTTATTTTAAAAAAGAAGCCATCGAATGGGCGTGGGAGTTCATCACCGACCCGAAATGGCTCGGTTACGACGGCAACCGCATTTACGTGACGATTTACAAAGACGACGACGAGGCGTTTGAATACTGGACCAAAAACGTTGGGCTACCCGCCAGTCACGTCAACCGTTTCGACGCCGACGAAAATTTCTGGCCTCAGAATGCCCCAAGCAAAGGACCAAACGGACCTTGTGGACCTTGCTCCGAAATCTTTTATGATCGCGGCGAAAAATTTGGTTCGGACACTTGGGAAGATTACGCAACAAATCCCGAATCAGACCGTTTTCTCGAGTTTTGGAATCTGGTTTTTCCAGGTTACAACCGCACGGACGGCGCGGATGGTACGGGGTCGCTCGAGGATTTGGGCAAGAAAAACATTGACACTGGTTTGGGCATGATTCGGGCGGCGTTTATCAGCCAGGGCGTCGAGGATTTGTTCGACACCGACGACTTCAAACCGCTTATTGCTGCGGTCGAAGAACTTTCTGGGAAAAAATATGAAGGTATCTCGAGCTTGCGGCATCGCGTGATTGCCGAGCACATTCGCATGGTCAGCATGACCCTTGCCGACGGTGTGAGTTTTGGTAACGACGAACGTGAGTACATACCGCGTAAAGTTTTGCGTCGCGCCTCGACACACGCTTATTTGTTGGGTTTGAAAGAACCTGTCTTGTACAAATTGGTGCAAATTGTGGTGGATACACTTGGGCAGGCATACCCAGAAATGGTCAATGCACAAGAAAGCGTGACCAAGCAAATTGAAGAAGAAGAAAAACGTTTCTTGAAAAATTTAGCAACAGGAATGCCACTACTTAAAGATCGCCTGTTTTACCAAATTTTCCGCACAGGGTTAAGGGCTTATCCTCATTCCGAAGCAGAGGCATGTGTTGTTGAACTTGATAGTCGAATTCTAGAAAGACTTCAAACAGATTTTGGGGCAGGAGATTTTATCAATGGTCAACCAGAATTTGACTTAACGATGCTAGCTTATGCACGTAGATTCTTACGTGAGAACTCTTTACCAGATAATCAGTACGTCGATCAACGTGTTGTTAGCTCTAATGTATCTTTGCCACAGGCGATATTGTCTGGAGAGGTTAGCTTTGACTTACAGCACACTTTTGGATTCCCTTTCGATGTGACTCGAGAAATTGCTGAGGAGTACGGCGTTATTATTGATGAAGCAGGTCATAAAGTAGCTTTTGAACGCGCTCAAGAACTCGCTCGAGCTAACAGTAAGTACGGCAAAAAAGACGGCATGTACGCTGCTTCCAATGATTCACTCGAGGGTTTACCTGCCACAAACTTTGTCGGTTACAACATGCAAAATTCTACTGCTCGGGTGGTCGCCATTCTGGTCGGCAACGCTCGAGTCTTGAACGCCCACGACGGCGATCACGTGCAAATCATTTTGGACACCTCACCGTTTTATGCCGAGGGTGGCGGTCAAGTGGGCGATGTTGGGGTGCTCGAGTGGACGAGTCATCATGTCGGAGCTAGTGTGGAAAGTCCGATTCGCGCCAGTGTCTCTGGGCATGTCGAAGGTCGCGCCGTGGTGACTGGCACGCACAAGAATGCTCAAGGGATTTTTATTCACGAGGCACAAATTTTACGTGGTGTTCTCAGCGTCGAAGATACGCTCGAGGCTCGAGTTGAATCTGGGGTTCGTGCAGCGACTGAAAAACATCACACGGCAACGCATTTGCTGCAAGCCGCACTTCGCGCCACCTTGGGTTCGCACGTTCAACAAAAGGGCAGTTTGGTCACGCCAGACCGTTTACGTTTTGATTTCACGCACAATGAAGCCGTGACAGGCGATGAAATTCGTCAGGTCGAACAACTGGTGAACCGTTGGATTCAAGCCGATTTCGCCGTGACTTGGCAGAACATGCCGCTCGAGGAAGCCCGCAAAACGGGCGCGATGGCACTCTTCGGCGAGAAATACGGCGCGGAAGTGCGCGTCGTCAGCGTGGACGGTGCAAT
>JAYTKL010000068.1:0-3702 GCA_043730305.1 Deinococcales bacterium
GCTGCCGAATCGGAAACCAACCTCGAGAACAACACCGATAGCGTACCGCTCGAGATTTTACAGCCCGC
Organism: Deinococcales bacterium; assembly: GCA_043730305.1. Taxonomy (GTDB): domain Bacteria; phylum Deinococcota; class Deinococci; order Deinococcales; family JAAFIG01; genus JANXTZ01. The sequence continues at coordinate 69 of JAYTKL010000068.1, forward strand.
CATTGGAACTTTGAACGTCAATGCGGTTGCCCTGATTTGCGGTCAGCGCGTGCCGCTCGAACTGGCAACGTACAGCCTCAATTCTCAAACCTATAAAACTGGCGAGAGCCTGAAACTAACGCCAGGAAATTACAACTTGCAACCCGCCGTGCTCGAGGGTGCGACGAGCCAAACCGTAAACGTCAATGTCGTATCGGGTCAAATAAGCACGGTCACGCTCGAGTACAATCCCAAGCTCGAGTTAAGTCTTGACCCTGCGAAGCTCGAGTTAAAACTTGGCGAACGCGCAAATGTCACGGCTACCGTCAGCACGGCATTTGCGTACTTCTTGCCGTTCAAACTGAATCTTGTTTTGCCAGACGGTTTGCAAACCCAAGATGCGCTGACTTTTGAAGGCAAAACCCGAGCCTCAGAATCCGCCACATTCACGGTTAACGTTCGCGCCATCAAGACCATCTCGGGCAATGAAATTCGTGCCAGTCTCGAGCCAAATTGTGTTGCGGCAAGCTCGAGCGTCACCACCACCGCCAAACCACTGCCGCCAGAAATCCGCGAGTCACAAATTCTGGTGCTGGCAAAACTCGAGACAACGCCGAGCCAGGGTTTTGTGGTGCTCTCAGACCGCATTCCTGCGGGTGCGAAGTACATCAAAGACTCGAGCCGATTGCTGCGAAGCTCCGATTTGGATATCAACCAACAACCCATCTCGAGTTCAAACCGCGATCTTCTGGCTGACCCGCTCGTGAATGGTGATCGTTTGTTCTGGGTGATCCCTGCCGAGAAATTACGCGCCACCATGCAAGCTCGAGCCAAACAAAACCTGCTCTTGATGCGAAATCAACAAACTCGAGAGGCGTTCGGTGTGACGTACCGCGTCTCGCATGAGGGTGCAATCACCGTTCCAAATGACCCAGCCATCATTTTGATTGTGCCAACCCGCACCAACACCGACACCCGACCTCGAGTTGTGCCAAACAGCATTCTGGGCAGTTTGGTCGGAACTGGTGAATTGGTGCTGCTCGAAGGAAATCCCGAAGTGATTCAAATGTTGCAAAGTGCCAATGCTTCAAACGGCATTTTGTTGAACGATCTTCGCCCTGAAACCAAAGGACCTGCCGTCAAACTCGAGGTCAAACTCGAGCGCCCAACCAACGACCCGATTGATCAACCCGTGCTGACCATTCGGGCGCTTGATGCTGCCGGCAACCCTGCCAACGACGAATTTGTCACCCTCGAGATCAATGTCGAACCTGAGACGCCCGACGCCGCCCCAGAAATTTCTGGTTATCAAGTGCTCCTCAACAATGGCGTGGCAAGGGTTCGCCTTCGTGACCTCGGCAGGGGAGAGGGTGAGGTCGCGTCAACCGTTAATGTCAGGGTCGAAGCTCGAGTCAGCAACGAAAATGGAATTATCACTTCAAGCCTGAATTTCAACACATCTGACCTTGCCATCAACTCGAGCAACCCGCTCTTGCCAAGTGTTACACCTGTCGTCGCCTCAGAGCGTCCTCTGGTGGCTTCGGGACTGGCGAGTGCAACATTTAACATCAGCTTTGCCGACCAGACCGAATTCAGCGTTTCAGGCTCGTTACGCGCCTTCGCTCGAGGTGATCTGGGCAACGATTGGGTGTTGACCGCCGCCGTCAACTGGCAAGCCGACCTCAACCCGAACTTGGTACTCAGTGGTAGCTTGCTCCCACCCTCAAACCCTTTCGAGCGCTTCCCAATCCTCGGTGACGCCTCGAGCACGGGCAGCGATATTCGGTCAAGTGAAGGCATTTACCTCAGGCTCGAGCGCGGTCCAAGCTATGTCATGTACGGACAGATCACCCCAGGTTTTAGAGGCTTGCTGACCAACTACAGCCCCAATTTCAACGGTTTTCAAGCGTTGGCTCGAGGTGCAAACTATCAAGTTAATGGTTTTGCCGCCCTCGTGCCAAACGCCGATCAACGTTTTAAAACCCAAGGCGACGGCACAAGCTTTTACCGTCTGAACGCCAACGTGCAAAGCTCATCTGAGCGGGTCGTGATCGTGACTTACGACAGGAACAACCTCGACATCAAACTTTCTGAAACGGTGCTCAAACGCCTTGCCGATTACACCATCGACAACCTTTCGGGCAACATTCAACTTTCCAAAGCCCTCTTCAGCACCGACGCCAACGGCAACCCGCAATATCTCGAGGTGGAATACGCCGTGGCGGGTTCAGACGTGCCGCGAGAATTGCGTTTCGGTGTTCAAGCCGCGCTGCTGGTCACACCAGAATTCAGTCTGTCCGCGACGGCATTGCAATTCAAACCGGGTTCAAACCCGCTCTACCTTCTGGGCGTCGCCGCGAATTACGCCAGCAACGGCTTGCAACTTGCGCTCGAGACCACTTTCTCTGGCGAAATCGGCAACGGCGGCGGTCTGGGCGTGGCGGCGCAAGCCTCGTACACCACAGATCAATTTCAGATTCAAGGTCGTTATCAGGACACCCAACCAGGCTATGTTGACCCGAGCACTGCCACCAGTTTGCAAGCCCGCAACCTCGAGGTCAAAGCCGTGATCGGCGACATCAACGATTTCAGCATCAACCTCGCCCTGACCCACAATCAAGACTATTCAAATGGCACGAGCAGCACCAAACTTTCTGCTCGAGCCGCCAAAGAATTTGGTGCGTTCAGCGCCAATATTGGCTTGCTCTTGCAATTCGCCCACACTCCAGCCAACGCCGACCCATTCTCTCGAGATTTATTCCTGACTTTGGGCGCAGCTTTACCGCTTGGCAACTGGAAATTTGGCTTCCTGCAACGCGTGCCAATCTTCCCAACAGCTTACGGTGACACCACGTTATCTGTCGAATACGCCATCTCGAGCGACTTCAGTTTGCGCCTGTCCGACACCCTGACTTACGAGCCAGATTTCATCCGTCAGGCAATCAGCCTCGGTGCAACAGGACGTTTCAGCAACAGCCAATTCTTGCGTTTACTCGGCGCTGGCAACACTGAGCAACAACCCGACACGTTCGGCACGACCAACATTGCCGCCAGTTATGAAACCACCAACATCTCAGGCGATGCCGGACGCGCTCGAGTTGGGGTGGACACCGACATTCCGCTCGGCAACAACTGGAGCACCCAAATCGGCGGCGAGAGCCTGTTCTCGCCCACCGTTTCAGGCGCGGTCAGTTTGGGCGCACGATACGCCACCAACGACCTGCAAGGCGGCGCGAAACTGCAACTTGGCTTCTCGAGCGCGGGCGTCAAACAGGTCTACACGATTTCGGGCGTTGCCAGAATTTCCCCAGAACTGACCATCAGCCCCAGCCTCGAGTACGATGTGCTGCCAGAATTTGTCAAACTCGCCAACGACACTTACGTCCAAGATGGCGGGCGCTACAGCATCGCCGCCGCCTGGAGAAGCGACGATTGGAACATCCTGACCAACCACACCGGACGCTTTGGCGTCTACGCTCCGAATGGCGACACCATTCAAGGCGAGATTCAATTCGGTTACAACGGCTTCGAGCGGCTGTTCATTCGTGCAGGGGCAGCCTACAAACTCAACGCTAGCGCCTTCACCGCGCAAATCGGGGCAGGATTCACGTACTTTGTGACCGACACTCTTGGCGTCGGCGCGAACGTCGCCTAC
>JAYTKL010000069.1:0-2266 GCA_043730305.1 Deinococcales bacterium
GAAGCTGCCAAAGTTGCTTTAACGCTCGAGAGCAGCGCGGGTTATGCGTTTGCTTCCCGAAGTTTGTTTGAATTTTCAAACCAGCAACCCAAAGAAGCCCGTTTGTCAATTCTCGAGCAAGCCGAAAAATACGCTCAGAAAGCCGTTAAACTTGACGTACAAAATCCTGATGCGTACTTCGAGGTGGGTTCAACCACTGGTCAGATTGGCATGTTGCGAGGTGCAGCCTATGCTTTCGCTTCGGGTGTGGCGGTGGTTTCTCGAGAAAATTTTGAGAAAGCATTGGCGTTGAATGCAAAGCACGTTCAATCCATGATCGCGCTTGGGTCTTGGCACGCCGAGATTGTCTCTCGAGGGGTTGGGTTTTTGTACGGCGGGAAACTCGAGCAGGTTTTTTTGTTGTTTGACAATGCTGTTTTGATCGCGCCAAAGTCAATTACGGCGCATTTATTTTACGCCAGAGCCTTTCTCAAATTGGATGAGCAAAAATATCGCAATCAAGCCAGAAGCCAGCTCGAGATTGCCGTGAAGCTCGAGGCAAACAGTTTTCTCGAGAAACGTGCTCTGGAAAACGCGAAACAAATGCTGGCAAGTTTGAAATGAATTTGGATTCGCGCTCAAAATCACTGAAGTTATTTCAAACCGATTTGGACTGACTTTAAATTGTTCCTGAACCAGTAACTATTACCTTGAGCTTCAAGGTTTTGGGTTTTCACAAATCGTATTTTGCGTCTCTGGCAAAAATTTTTTGTCCGAGACGTTGTTTTTTGCTGGCTCGAGCGTGACCTTGAAACCCAAGTGAATTGAACAGGGCTTTGAAACAAAATCCAAGCTTTGAACGAATTTTTTGCTCGAGATTCCAAGAATCTCGGGTTTTTTGACACTTGTTCAGATAAAATTGTACGTTTTACAAATAATCCTGTTAATTTTGCAAAATGTACAGTCATATTTTAACATTTGCTAATAATTAGCTTGACACTTTGCAAATTAACCTTTAACCTCAGACCAGGCGTTCGGACAAAACGCGCAAGCGTCCGCAGATCGGGGTCAATCTGATCTCAAATCCCAAAGATCGAAGCTCGTCAAGGTGAGGTGATTTTCCGTTCGTCTCGCGTGACTTGGTTTGGCACGCCCAAACTCGATAAACGCCCAGGGCAGGGACGGACTCTGCGCGAGATGCTCGAGCCGCTCAAAAACGTTCGGGTTTGGCGTTTTAGCTTGTATTACGTGATCGTGTTTGGTGCTTACGTCGCACTGGCGGCTTGGTTGCCCAAATATTACGTTGATGTCTTCAAACTCGAGCTTCACGATGCCGCACTCCTTACCGCATTGTTTATTTTTCCTGCTAGCTTGTTGCGTCCCGTTGGTGGGGCGCTTGCCGACAAATACGGTGCGCGTCAGTTAACGTACCTGACGTTTTTGGTCATGATGACAGCCACATTGCCACTCGGTTTGATCTCGAGCAACACGCTTGGCTTGTGGGGTTTTACGGCTTTACTGGTCATGGTTGGCGTGGCAATGGGCGTTGGTAAAGCCAGTGTTTTCAAGTACATTCCCGAATACTTCCCGAAAGATGTCGGCGCGGTTGGTGGTCTGGTTGGCGCTCTGGGCGCACTTGGCGGATTCTTCTTGCCACCATTGTTTGCCTACGTCAAAACCTGGACTGGCGCACCGCAGAGCGTGTTCTTCATTCTCTTCTTGCTCACCCTGGCGAGCATGTCCTGGTTGCACGCCACGGTCATCACCATCAGAGGTATTCGTAGCAATACTGTGATGCTCGAAAATCAATAGGCAAACTCAAATTCTTCCGCGTTTTTGTTGTGCTGTTCGAGTTAAAAGCTTTCAGATTTATCATTCCCCTGGTCTTGTATTCTAGCAAACGAAACTTTTTTGAATTTTAAGTTTAAGATGTACAAAAGTTGTAAGTTTATAAATCTTGTAAACTATACTCAGCTAACAAGGAATACCATGCTCGAGAACAAACACAACACACGAATGCCTACAGCCAAATGCTGTTGTCGGTGTTGTTGACCTCGAGATTTCAGGTATCCAACAACCCAACCCCAATACTCCAAAAGGCGCGAAACCTCACGCCTGCTGAAAGGATTTTGATGTCCAACATAAATCCCCTACGATGTCGAATGCATCAACCGTTCCCGAATTCAAGCAACAAATAATTTCTTTGAGGAGCAAAAATATGAGCGGAGCAGTTATTTGGTTTACAGGACTATCAGGCGCAGGCAAAACCACCATCGTCAAAGCGCTC
>JAYTKL010000070.1:0-7177 GCA_043730305.1 Deinococcales bacterium
ATCGAGCGAAGCGGTGACTTTGGCAAACGCTTCCCCGTATAGTGCGATACTTGGCTCTATCATGTGAAAAGTATAGCAGGGTACAGGGTTTCTCGAGTGTTTAAAATCACACAGCTCATTTTGATAAAGCTGGATTAAAGATAAAACTCTTGTGTGAAGGTTGGAATACTTAACCTTTAAGACTTTTCTCAGATTCCCCAGCTTGCAGGTCGTTAGCATGGGTTGTGATTCGACTTCTTACTGTCCTACTGTTGATGGCTTTCTCGAGTGCATTCGCCGCGCCCATCACTTTTGCTGGTGCGCCACTCGTACCCGCGCTTGAATCTCGAGTTGATCTGAAACCTGGGTTGAATTTGATTCCAATTTTCAGCTTGGAGCGTTTTGGGGTGAGCGTTCAAACCTCGAGCTTGTCTGGGCAGTTACGGTTCAAACGAGGCGGTTTGACGCTCGAGTATTTGCCGTTGAAAGGTTGGACGGCGCAAAATGATGTTTTGACTTATTTGGAAGCACCATTATTGCTCGAGAATCAAGTTTTTGTTCAGGTTCAAACACTGACCGAACTTGGTTTTACCCTCACGCCGCCGAGTGATCCAAACCTTGTCAGTGTTAATTTAGAGGCAGACCAGGACACGCCGTTTGTGCCAGTGGGCGGGTTTGTGCAAGTGTTTGATGCTCGAGCCTCCAGAGGGCGTACAAGCCGTATTGCGCTGGATGTTTCCAAGCCAAGTCTCGCCAGTTTGGAGCAAGTCTCGAGCAATAGGATCAAAATCCATCTCGAGAACACTTTTCTCAGCACAACCAGGTTGATTCCCGTGGGCGGCGAATCACTATCGAGGGCGCGGCTTGTTCCAGATGGGTTGAACAGCACACTCGAGCTTGAAATTTCAAAACACGCCACAGTGCAACTTTCCAGCTTGACCAATCCAGACCGCGTGGTGGTTGACTTGGCGATTCATGACGCGCCAATACCAACACCTGGGCTTGCTCCGACGAGCATCGGTTATTCGCTGACCAATCAATTGCACCTCATCACGCTCGAGGCTGGGAAATTCAAACCTTCTGTGGTCACGGCAGGTCTTGGCGGCGGCAAAACCGCCCTCGAGTACGCGGAGGATGCAGGTGCGGTGGTGGCGGTGAACGGCGGTTATTACGATGTCGCCCAGAGTTTAAGCGTGGATTTACTGGTCAGCAACAATCAAATCCTCAGTTACGCCAGGGGCAACCGCGCCACATTGGGATTGTTGACCGATGACCTTTTTGGCACTCGAGCCGTGTGGGGAACGCCAAAAGTGCGCCTGAATTTAAGTTTGAACGGCAAAACCTTGGGCGTCAACACCGCTCGAGCCGTGCCACACCCGCAATGGTTAACTTATTTTGTCGGCGACGGTTTTGTGCCAACGGGCGGTTTGGGATTTACAACCTTGGTGGTGCAGGACGGCAAAATTACTGATCTTCATGATGAAAGTTTTACGCCCGCACTCGGTCAGATCACGTTCAGTTTCAACCCACTGGCGTTTCCAGGTCTGAACCCAAACCTCAATGATGCCGTGAGCATCGGTACAGTTTGGTCAGACCCAGTTTTCGCCAGCGCCCAAGATATTCTGGCGGCAGGACCAAAACTGGTCACAAACAGTTTGTACGCCGTCAATGCCTCGGGTGAAGGGTTTGATACGGGCAAAGAAATCTGGCGCAAAACCAAGCAAGTCGCCATTGGTTTAGACCAGCAAAACAATTGGGTGGTGGCGTTCCTTGAGTCCGGAACGCCAGAAGAATTCGCTCGAGCCTTGGTTGCGGCGGGTTTGAAAGAGGCGATGCGTCTGGATTCTGGCGGCAGTGCACAAGTTTTTCTGGCGGGCGGAATGCTGCCGAACAGTGCGTCTCGAGCCGTGCCGAATGCGATTGTGTTTGTTGCAAAGTAAACCTCGAGCCGTGAACAGAGGTCTTGTCTTGGGTCTTGGGTTGCAGGCTTCGGTAAAATCAGTTTTGCAACGTAAGATGTACGTTGCGTTTGCCACAAGATATTGCTTTATTGGAGGAAGAAAGAACCATGCCCAAACACGAATTTCAAACCGAAGTTAGCCAGTTGCTGCACCTCATCATTCACTCGCTTTACAGCCACAAAGAAATATTTTTGCGCGAGTTGATCTCGAACGCCAACGACGCGATAGATAAGTTTAAATACGCGACCATCACGGACGATCAATTTAAACAAGTCACCTGGTCGCCGCGCATCGATTTGCGTTTTGATGACACATCTTCGGAGCGCACGCTCGAGATTGAAGACAACGGCATCGGCATGAACCAGACCGATCTGGTCGAGCATCTGGGAACGATTGCCAAAAGCGGTACGAAAAGCTTTCTGGCGGGACTTTCTGGCGATGCGAAAAAAGATTCCAATTTGATTGGGCAGTTTGGTGTTGGCTTTTATTCCGCATTTATGGTGGCAAGCAAAGTCGAGGTCACTTCGCGCCGTGCGGGTGAAGCCGAGGCTTGGAAGTGGAGTTCGGACGGCAAGGGCGGTTACGAACTCGAGCCTGCCAGCAAAGAATCTCAAGGCACAATGATCAAACTTTACCTCAACGACGAGGGCAACGAGTACGCCAACCGCTGGCAACTCGAGCAACTGGTCAAGAAATACTCGAACCATATTGCCTTCCCAATTTTCTTACATTTTGAAAAAACCGAGTACGGACAGGACGGCGCTGAAAACACCAAATCTCAAGCGATTGAGCAAATCAATTCTGCCAGCGCCATCTGGTCCAGAAGCAAGAGTGATTTGAAAGACGAAGATTACATCGAGTTTTTCAAGTCGAGCAGCCACGGCATGGATGAACCGCTCTTTTGGTTGCACAACAAAGCCGAAGGCACGATTCAGTACACCAGTTTGCTGTTTGTGCCCAAAACCGCACCGTTTGATTTGTACCACGCCAATTACAAACCTGGCGTTAAACTGTACGTGCGCCGCGTGTTTATCACCGATGACGACAAGGAATTGCTGCCGACCTGGTTGCGATTTGTGCAGGGCGTGATCGACTCCGAGGATTTACCACTGAATGTTTCTCGAGAAATATTGCAGCAAAACAAGATCATGAAAACCATTCGCACGGCAACGGTCAAGAAATTAATTTCAGAATTCTCGAGGATTGCCAGCGATGAGAAAGACACCTGGAATACGTTCATAACGGCGTTCAACCGTCCATTAAAAGAGGGTTTATACCAAGATTTTGAAAACCGTGATGCCCTTTCCGAGTTGGTACGGTTTAAATCGAGCAAGGTGGACGGTCTGACTGGTTTTGCAGATTATCAATCGCGTATGCAGCCCGATCAGAAAGCAATTTACTTTATTACGGGCGGCACTGAAAACGTGCTTCGCGCCAGCCCGTTGCACGAGGCGTACCGCAAAAAAGACATTGAAGTACTGATCTGCGACGACGAAATTGATGACATCGTGATTCAAGGATTCGGGCAGTACAAAGAACTCGAGTTGAAAGCCGTCAACCGTGGCGATGTTGCCAGTGAGTTAAAATCTGAAACCGACGAGAAAGCCGCGCTCGAGGCTGCACCCGTGATTGACCGCGTGAAACTGGCGCTGGCAAACCTGGTCAAAGATGTCAAAGCTTCAAGCCGTCTGCTCGAGTCTCCAGCCTGCGTGGTCACGGACGATACCGACCCGACCTTTCAGATGCAAGCCATGATGCGTCAGATGGGACGCGAATCGGAAATGCCAGCATCAAAACCGATTCTCGAGCTAAACCCGAACCATCCGTTGATTGTGGGACTTAAAGACGCAAGTGATGAAACCTTGGACGACACCGCACACGTGCTGTTGGTGCAATCGTTGTTGCTCGAGGGTGCAGAAATTCCTGATCGGGTGGATTTTGTGAAACGCTTGAACAGGTTGCTTGGGTAGATTTCAAGAAAGTAATAACATTCCCCCTCTCATCCCCAGCCCTTCTCTCCTTGGAGAGAAGGGCGTTCTATTGAATTCTCGAGAGACAAAACTAGCGTTCTGAGAATTTCAAAAACACGATTTTGCAGAACTCCTGTACACTGTCAGGCATGTATAACCGTGCAAAACTCGAGGAGAACGAACGTCTGACATTAGCGCCGTATGCCGTGCTGAGTAGCGAATCAAAGGGCAGGCTGCATTTTGAGGAGGAAAGTGCTTATCGAACGGTGTTTCAAAAAGACCGTGACCGGGTGATTCACACGGGCGCGTTTCGGCGGCTCGAGTACAAAACCCAGGTTTTCGTGAACACCGAGGGCGACCATTACCGTACGCGCTTGACCCACACGCTCGAGGTGGCGCAGGTGGCAAAAACGATTGCGCGGGCGCTCGGGGTAAACGAGGATTTGGCGGAGACGGTGGCGTTGGCGCACGACCTTGGACACCCGCCATTTGGTCATGCGGGCGAACGAATTTTGAATGAGTTGATGCGCGGCTCTGGCGGTTTTGACCACAACAAACAATCTTTTCGGGTGGTCACCAAACTCGAGAAGCGTTATGCCGACTGGGATGGTTTAAACCTGGCTTGGGAGACGCTCGAGGGCATGGTCAAGCACGAAACCGAGTCTGATTTGACTGAAGTGAGCGCTTTTGAACCAACTTGGATCGCGTCGCTCGAGGCGCAAATTGCCAACATTGCCGATGAGACGGCGTACAACACCCACGATCTGGATGATGGTTTGCGCAGTGGTTTGTTGACGGACGACATGTTGCTCGAGTTGACAGTCTGGCAGCGTTTTACCGCTGAGCTTGGGTTGAATCCCAAACAAGTCAGCGAATTTGAACGGCGGGTGCTGATTCGAGAACTGCTGGGATGGGTGATTACCGACATCATCACCACCACCGATGCGGCACTGGCAAAGCGCAACATCTCGAGTTTAAATGACGTGCGACTTGCCAAAAGCACCCTGGTCTGTCATTCGGATGAGGCAATGACTGAGCTTAAAGAGTTGAAAAGCTTTTTGTACGCGAATCTTTACCGTCATTACCGCAAGGAACGCCAGGTTCATAAAGCCGAACACATTCTGACGGCACTGTTCGATGCGTTCATCAAACGTCCAAGCATGATGCCGAACGGTGCTCGAGCGCGAATTGAGCTGGTGGGGCTTGAACGTGCGGTGTGTGACTATCTGGCGGGCATGACCGACCGTTTTGCGATGGATGAGCACAGTCGATTGTTTGATCCGCACCAATGGACGTAAACGGAATGCTCGAGTTTTGGTTTATCGTGAAGCATGTTCAAACATGACCTTGGCGAAGGCGCAGATTTACGTTTTCTAGAAATGCGTCACGCGCCAGAATTTCTGGCATTTGTGCTTGCCAATACGGATCATTTGGGCGTCTGGCTCGAGTGGGGTCACACGATTCAAACGCTCGAGCAGGCACAAGATTTCATCAAACGTGGCATTGCCCGTTACGCACAAGATGGTCTACCGTGGGTTGGAATCTGGCTCGAGAATCGACTGGTTGGCGGTATTTTGTTTTTTCCCGTCGATGCTCGAGCCAAAAGCACCATGATTGGTTACTGGCTCGGCGCTGATGTTGGCGGTCGTGGTTTGATGTCCAAAGCTGTGCAAGCCATGTTGAAATTCGTTTTTGACGACCTTGGACTGAACCGCCTCGAGTTGCAGGCGCACGTTGAGAACCTTAAATCTCGAGCGATGGCGACACGCTTGGGATTTTTGTTTGAAGGGATTCTGCGCCAAGTCTGGACGCTTCACGGCAAACCTGTCGATCATGCGGCGTATGCCATGCTGAAAAGCGACTGGGAAAACTTAAATCGGACTTGAGTTCTCAATGATTTGGTCAACCTCTGCCTCGAGATGGGATTTGGCATGGCGCAAACTGGCGTTGGTGCTGCGCCGCCAGCGTTCATCCGCCTCGAGCGATGTTTGGGCATCGGATAAAAATGGCAGCATGGCTTCCCGCGCCGTGCCGCCAGGAATTCGGCGGGCGGCAATAAAGTTTTGAGGATCGAGGGCGTTTTGCACTTGCGCGTCCGTGATCTCGAGTGGCTGCCCAGCGGCTTCAATCACCAACGCCGCATTCACCTCGCGGTAAGAAAGGTTTCTGGCATACGCCAAAGTCACCACTTTTGAGGTGATGTGATGCGCCGTGCGAAACGGTAATTTCAGGGTTGACACCAAAAAATCTGCCAGTGCCGTGGCGGTCGTGAAATGCTCCCCAGCCCGCTCGAGCATCAGGGGCGTGTTGAAACCGCACGTTTCCATCAAGCTCGAGAGTAGATTTAAAGCCTCGTCGAGTTCGGTGTAACTTGAGAGCACTGGATTAATCATGTGCTCGCCAACATCGTTAATGTCACCGTTAGGAACGTTGCGCGACAGGCTGAGCACCGTCAGTGCCGCACCGTGCGCCCGAGCCAGCTTGGCACGAACATGCTCGAGCACAACAGGGTTGCGTTTTTGCGGCATGATGGAACTGATTTGCACGAATTGATCTGGCACGCGCAAAAAATTAACCTCACGGGTTGACCAGGTGAGAAGATCAAAATTGAACCTCGAGAGGTTTGATTCGCAGGTCAGCACGGCGTTCACACTCTCGAGCGAGTGGTCAGAACTGCCCACGGCATCGATGCCGTTGACGACCAAACCCTCAAAACCGAGCAGTTCGGCGCTGAGGTCGCGTCGAATCGGGAAACCGGTGGTGGTCATGGCAGCCGCCCCGAGTGGGCTGCGGTTGACCGTGCCAAAAGCCATGTGAAAACGCCGCGCATCACGCTCGAGCGCTGAGATGATGCTAGCCAGATAATGCGCCAGTGTGGTCGGCTGAGCGGGTTGATTGTGCGTGTACCCAGGCATGAGCGAATCGACATTTTCCAGCGCCCGATCAATCAGGGCACGGCGCAAGTCTGCCAGCGCCTCGAGAATCCCCAGAATCGTTTCGCGCAAGACCATGCGAATCATGGCGGCATCAAGGTCGTTTCTCGAGCGGGCAATCTGTAAATTGCCGCCCGCCTCGACCCCCGCCAGTTCGATCAGGCGCGATTCGACGGCAAAATATAAATCTTCAAAACGCTCACTGTAGGCAAACGACCTCGAGCCAGCCGCGTCAATGTCACGAAGTGCAGAGAGTAATTTTTGAGCTTGTGAACGCTCGAGCAAACCACAATGCTCGAGCATGACGGTGTGGGCTTTGTTCGCCATTAAAAGC
>JAYTKL010000071.1:0-6579 GCA_043730305.1 Deinococcales bacterium
TTCGCGTCAAACATTGGCGACCAGAGGGAGTGGCAACAGACAGCGGTTTTCATAGAAGTGAGAGCGCGAAGCGCGTCAACGAATATGAAAACCGCTATAAATACTCGAGAAACCAGAGTTGATCGATAAAATAAGAATTTGTAATTTAAAATGTGAATATTTCAAAATTTCAATCATCTCAGCTCGAGTTTTTTATCGTACAAATCACCCGTTTAGTCAGGAGAACCCAGTGGCTCTTTCGCGCCCCAAACAAGTCAATGCCGTCCCTTCGGAATACCGTTATGCCAACTGGCAACGCAAATACGCGCCATATTTTTTTATTGCCCCGTTTTTTATTCTCTACGTTATTTTTAGTTTTTTCCCGAACATCTTTTCGTTTTATATTTCCTTAACCCGTTGGAATCCTTTGGATGGTTTGAAGGGTATCCAATTTGTTGGTTTTGACAATTACCGTTATCTGATTCAAGACGATACCTTCTTCCAAACGTCTTTGGTCAACTCGGCAATTTTGGGTATTCTGGGCGGTATTCCGCAACACTTGGTCGCACTGCCATTGGCATACTTATTAAACAACAGCCTCAAACGCATCAAAGGTTTTTTGAGCGCCCTATATTTCGCACCGTTTATCACCTCAATCGCCGCGATCAGCGTGGTGTTTGGCTTGCTGTTTTCCGAACGCAACGGTTTGTTCAACTGGGCACTCTTACAACTGCATCAACTGCCCCTTATTGGCGGTTTGTTCCCAGACGCGGGCATCAACTGGCTGGGGCGTTCATTTTGGATTAAGCCGTCCGTGGCACTGGTTATTTTCTGGCGTTACACCGGTTGGAACACGATCTTGTACCTGGCAGCCATGCAAGCCATTCCCGTCGAACTTTTTGAAGCCGCCGCGATTGACGGCGCAAACCGTTGGCAGCAATTTAGGTTCATTACCCTGCCCCTCGTGCGCCCAATGGCGTTTTATGCCGTCACCCTGACCATCATTGGCAGTATGCAGTTGTTCCTCGAGCCTTTTACGTTGGTTGGGCAGGACGGCGGCGCAAACAACGCTGGACGCACCACCATGATGTACCTGTTCAAAACCGCCTTCACCGACCTTGATTTTGGGCTTGCCGCCGCCATTTCATGGGTCTTGTTCGCCATCATCATTGTCATGACGATCATCAACAACCGAATTTTCCGTGGCGGAAGGGCAGACTGATATGGCAATCACGATTCCAACTGGCAAGCGTATCAAAACCCAGCAGACCTCGAGAATCCCGACCAATTACACCGCCTTGATCGTTGTTTTGATTGGTGGTCTTTTGATGGTCTTGCCGCTTTTTATGATGTTTGTTTTTGCCTCGCAACCCAAGGACAATATTTTTAGATTCCCGCCACCCTTGTGGTTTGGCAACAGTTTGGTGCACAACTATCAGGCGCTGATGGATGTGACCCAAGGGCGGTTCTGGCGGATTTTTTGGAACAGCACCTATTTGTCGGTGGTGACGACCGCCACCCAATTGTTTTTTTGCTCCCTGGCGGGTTACGGCTTTGCGATGTACGAGTTTAAGCACAAAGACAGGTTGTTCGCCATTTTGCTGGCAACCATGGCAATTCCTGGGGCGCTCAATTTGATCCCCTTGTATTTGGTTCTATCCTTGTTAAGCCAATTGTTCGCCCCGCTCGACACCGCCATTCACAGCGTTCTACCCTGGTTTCCAAGCCTGTTGTGGATCGGTTCGCCCAAAGCCTTGTGGTTTCCTGGCATGGCGAGCGCCTTCGGTATTTTTCAGATGCGACAATATATTCTCAGCGCCATTCCAAAAGAACTGGTCGAAGCCGCACGGATTGATGGCTGCACCGAATTTCAAACCTACTGGAAAATTATTTTGCCTTTAACGCGTCCAGCCCTCGGCACGCTTGGCTTGGTGACATTCATTGGCATCTGGAACGAATACATTCTGTCAATTATTATTTTCCGCTCTCAAGAAACCCAAACTCTTCAAACATTACTGCGCCTGATTGGTGGCGGCGGCACAAACACCAACGTGGACTTTGGAGCGGTCATGATGGGCGTCGCCTTAACCGTACTGCCACTCTTGATTTTGTTTATCCTGACCAGCCGTCAAATGATCGAAGGCTTGACCTCCGGTGGTGTGAAGACTTAAACCATTTAAACCTTGAACATTTCAAATTTTAAATCAAAGGAGAAACCCGTGAAATACGCCATATGGTTGCTGCCCATCACGCTCGGACTGGCACTCAGCGACACTCGAGCACAAAACGAAATCACCAACCTCGATATGCCAATACAGTCTTTATACCAGCAAGCGATTCCAAGCTTGCGTGCAATTGCCAGCGCCAAAGGTGTCAACATTGGGGTTGCCGTTGGACCAACCTTGTTTGAGGAATTTGAACCCGAATACAGTGAGATTTTAGCCAAAGAATTCAACATGGTCGTACCCGAAAACGCCATGAAATGGGCTGCGGTTCAACCCGCGCCCAACCAATACGTTTGGGCATTACCCGATGCGATCGTCAAAATTGCCCAAAAGAACAAACAAAAAATTCGTGGTCATACCCTGGTCTGGCACGAACAACTGCCCAATTGGGTGCTGCAAATTAACAACCGCGACACCATGCTTATCGCTTTAAAAGACCACATTCAGACGCAAGTCAAACATTACAAAGGTCAGATTGACTCTTGGGATGTCATCAACGAAGCCATCAGCGACAGTGGCGGCTTGCGCAACACGCCATTTCTGAAAACCATTGGACAGGATTACTTCGAGCTTGCCTTTCGCTGGGCGCACGAAGCCGACAAGGACGCTAAACTTTTTTACAACGATTACAACACCGACGGCATCAATAGAAAATCGGACGACGTTTACGCGCTGGTCAAAGACCTCCTCGCCAAAGGCGTACCAATTGACGGCGTGGGATTCCAAGCCCACATTGACACCGGTTTTAACGTGGTCACGCAACGGGTGCTCGAGAATTACCAGCGTTTCCGCGACCTTGGTTTGGAAGTGCAAATCACCGAATTGGACGTGCAAAGCAACTCGAGTTTTCCTGCCAGTGAACACCTGGCGCGTCAAGCCAAAGTCTACGGCGACCTGATGCAGATTTGCTTGGAAGTCAAATGCTCGGCGTTTATGATGTGGGGTTTGACCGACGCGCACTCGTGGCGGGCGAGCAAATCACCCCTGATTTTTGATAGCAATTACGCCCCAAAACCGGCTTACGACACCCTCAAACGTGTGCTTGAAGCCGCCAAATAAATTGTACCAGGAGAACCATCCATGACCACCCTCGTCGAACCCAAAACCAATGCCGTCAAAACACTCGAGCCTCAAACACTGATTCAAAACCCGATTTTGCGCGGTTTCAACCCAGATCCCAGCATCCTGCGGGTTGGTGAAGATTATTTCATTGCCACCAGCACCTTTGAATGGTTTCCTGGCGTGCAAATTCACCACTCGAGGGATTTGGTCAACTGGCGCGTTTTGTCTCAACCGCTCGCTCGAGTCTCGCAACTCGACATGCGCGGCAACGGCGATTCTGGCGGCATTTGGGCGCCGTGCCTGAGTTATGACAACGGCACGTTTTACCTGATTTACACCGATGTCAAAGCCTTTTCAATGCACGCCCCGTTCAAGGACACCCACAATTATTTGGTGACTGCCAGGCATATTGAAGGTCCTTGGTCAGAACCGATTCACCTCAACTCGAGCGGCTTTGACCCGAGTTTATTTCATGACAGCGACGGACGCAAATGGTTTTTGAACATGGTCTGGGATCACAGAAGCGGCAAGAATGCGTTTGGTGGAATTTACTTGCAAGAATTTGATCCTGTCACCCAAAAACTGGTTGGCACAGTCAAAAATATTTTTCAAGGCACACCTATTGCCGTGACCGAAGGTCCTCACGTTTACAAACGCAACGGCTGGTATTACCTCTTAACGGCTGAGGGCGGTACAACTTACGAGCACGCCGCGACCCTGGCACGATCAAAAAACCTTGAAGGACCTTATGAGGTTCACCCACAAAACCCCCTGTTAACAAGTTTTGGACACCCACAACTCGAGCTTCAAAAAGCAGGTCACGCCAGCATCATGCAGACCCAAAACGACGAATGGTACATCGTGCATTTGTGCGGCAGACCGCTCGAGCCAGGACTGGGCACTGGATACTGCAACCTTGGGCGCGAAACCGCAATTCAAAAACTCGAGTGGAGTGATGATGACTGGGTACGTATCGTTGGTGGCGGCAACACCCCGCAAAATCAAGTGATGTCCCCAAACCTCGAGCCTCACCCGTTCCCAACCCCAAATGCCACGGACGATTTTGACGCACCAAAACTTGACATTGCCTGGCAAACTTTGCGCGAACCCGCCGACCCAAGCTGGTTAACACTGACCGAACGCCCAGGACACCTGCGTTTGTACGGACGAGAATCCCCCATCAGTCTGCACCACCAAAGCCTGGTCGGACGCCGCCTGCAAGCCTTCCATGCCCAAGCCACCACCAGCCTCGAGTTTGACCCAGAGCACTTTCAACACATGGCAGGCATGGCAGCCTATTACGACAGCAAACACTGGGTTTATCTGCGCGTCTCGAGGGACGAAGTCTTGGGCAAAACCCTCAACCTGCTGGTTTGCGACAAAGGTTTTTACGCCGAACCGCTGGCGCAAGAAATTCCAATCTCGAGGACTGGCAGCATTTACTTGCGCGTCAACTTCAACCGCGAAACCTTCCAATTCTCGTACTCGAGCGACAACCAAACCTGGCAGCCCATTGGACCCGCCTTTGATTCGAGTCACCTCTCAGACGATTACTGCAATGGGCTGGCATTCACAGGCACATTCATTGCCCTGTGCGTTCAAGACCTCGCAGGCACACGGCACCACGCGGATTTTGACTTTTTTGAATACCTCGAGCAGTAATGGCAATCATAGGGTGCGCGTCTTCTTGGTCTCAAGACGCACCTAATGGGCGAGACCGCTTGACCATAAAATGCACCTTACTGGCATGGTCGTCTCGCTCACCAAAACATGTGAATGACGGTGCGCAGAGCGCACCCTACCAAACTGCGCGACATTTTCGTTTCTCGAGATTGTAATAAAGCTCGCTTCTCCTGATGTTGGGAGAAGCGATTCCGCCCGAAGCGCCGCAAGCCCGTCAGGTGCTATCTTTAAGCGGCAAGACAGGTGCGTCTTGGAATCAAGAAGGGCTGGGGATGAGCGACCATGCCCGTTAGCGGTTTCGCCCGTTAGGTGCGTTTTGAAACCAAGAAGGTGCACGTATATGGTCAAGAGAGGGTAGACGGGCAATTGCTGATTTTATTTCTCAATCCTAATATTCCCCCAGTACACTCGAGCAACCCCAAACCACTCAGGAGCAACCCGCCGTGAACATCAGCCTTCCAGCCAAAACCTCGAGCACACCCGTTCGCAAGCGCTGGCGCTCGAGTTGGATGGGTTACGCTTTTATCGCACCGTTTTTTGTGTTGTTGCTGGCGTTTGGGATTGCGCCGTTGGCGTTCTCGCTGGTGGTTAGTTTTTTTGATTACAACCCGGTAGCTGGAATCAATCACATGAAATTTTCGGGATTGTGGGCGTACAATTTTACCTTTCAAGACCCTTACTTTTGGTCGGCATTGGGTCGCACCTTGCGTCAGGCGGTGTTCAGTGCCGTGCCGCAACACCTGATTGCCATTCCGCTCGCATTCGTTTTTCACATGGCATTCAAACGCATTCAGGGCGTTCTGGGAACGATTTTTTTTCTGCCATACATGACCTCGAGCATCGCGGCAGCGGCGGTGCTCAGCACGTTTTTCTTGTTTTCCTGGCAATTTATTGATTCTGGTTTTGGCTGGCTGGCGCAGCTACCGATTCTGGGCGCATTCGTTCCGAGCACCAGTTTGTATCTCGAGGATGCTCGAGTGGCGTTCGTGAGTTTGTGGGGCACGGTGGGTTGGAATGTCTTGTTGTATTTGATGGTCTTAAATTCGATTCCGCGCAGTTTGTACGAGGCGGCGCAACTTGACGGCGCGGGATTTTGGGATTTGTTCGGACGGGTGTCCCTGCCCTTGATGCGCCCAATGATTTTTGTGGCTTTCACCATGAGTTTCTTGCGCGGCATTCAAGGCGCGACCAACGCCTGGTACTCGAGCAGCTTTGACCCACGCACCACCGATTTACCCACCTATATTTTTCGCACTGGCTTCTGGGATTTTGACATGGGTTTGGCGAGCGAAATGACGATGGTTTACTTCTTTGGTATGGTCACCATCGTGCTGGTGGTTTATGCCTTGATTGGGCGCAATTTCTCAAGTTTGGACACCAGTGCGCACCTCGAGAGTGACCAGTCTGCCATTCGTTTTTCCAACACTTCAAAAATCGTGCTGCGTTTTGTGGTGTTGTTCGGCGTGATCCTGTCGGTCTTGCCGATTGTCATGATGCTGTTGAACGCCACCAGAAGTTACCCTTCCTCGAGCATCGATTTTCGACTTGGCGATTCCTTGTCTTACAACATCAAGTTTTTACTTCAAGAAGTGCCGCACTTTTGGGGCAATTTCTGGAACAGTTTTTACAT